>CAVKTU010000083.1:0-5890 GCA_963659395.1 Holdemanella sp.
AACCATGACGGTAAGCAAAAGAATAAAAGGATTCAATTAAATCGTCCGTAGGCATCTTCTTACCGGACGCGGAATAAAAACTGGATTCTGCGGCTCCCAATTCCAAAATCATCTTCTCCAAGGGAAAGGAAAGGCAGTCGGAAACAAAACGAACATCTTTTTCAAATAAATAATCGTTTTTCATACCACCATTATCTCATTTTTCGCTTTAATGTCAAACTTGTTACTCCAGTTTTGGAGAAGTAAGTTTTATATAGCCAATCTCTTTAAAAGACGCGGGATTTGCGTGGATATTGCAAAAATCGCATAAAAAGAAAGGGGTTTTGCGCCCCTTTCGTTTCCTGATAACGCTCGTTTTAGCGGTTATCCACCTATTTGCACGGTGATCATCGGAAGGATGCCAGCCGTGCTGAAATTTTCAGAACCAGACTCAATGCAACCGATATAAGATGACGTTGCATGGTGCATAAGAATGTACTTATTTCGCCCCTTATTAGTGTCGCAAGAGGGCGATCTCGTCATGACGGCGGCACTGCCCTTTGTGTTACGACTATCAATTAACCCTTGGAACAGCGTAAATTCCGATTGGCCGAAGACGCGTTCATCACTTTTGCCGGGCAAGGAATAAAAGCCATAATCCGAATTGGTGAGATCATACATCGAAGGAATCGTCACCTTATCAACGGTGTTTTCGCAAGCGTATGGATTCTCGCCGTTGTTATAACGTTTGCTATTGCCGCGGGGATTGGTGCTCACGGGACTATTATCGACCGTCATCTCTTTGATTAGGCCCTTATGGGTGGCATTGAAATTCCAATCCAAGAAAGTCCCGTTAAGCCAAGCGCGGATGTCGCTGTATTCGTAGTTGTTGGCGCATGTTCCCTCAGGGACGCCATCGTTACCATTATAATACGTGTTAGAATCTGGACCTTTGCCTGAGTAATTATCTAAGAACACCTGGCTATCCAAAACGATGTCGCTCATCAAAAAGGCGGAATCCCCGCGGTTCGAGAGGATCCTCCACTTTATCCTCTCGATTTCGAACCAATAGATCTTGCTGCTTAGAAAATTGTTCTGAAGCTGCCAATAGCTTTGATCTATTTGATTTATTACGCGGTACCCTCCATCCATATAAACCCCACGATATTTCTTGTTGCCATAAACGACGTCCTTATAGCTAACGCAGGCTTTGTTCGTATACCAATTAGACGTTTTCTCCACCTCAATCCAGGTCGTTTCGTATTCGTTATTCCCCGCCCAATTCCTAATAATCGGCTGCCCCGCTAATCCGTTTAAGGTTTCTTTAAGTTCGTCGTCGGTGACTTGCGTTTGCGGATAATAGCCAAAATAAGCGTATCCGCCATCCAACGTCAAAGGGTTAGGGTTGTCGCATCCGCAAGAAAGGCAGGTATCGCAAACGTAATTGTGGATGCCGGTCGCCGGGATCTCCACCTTCGTGGAATAATCGCAACCGCTTCTTTTGCATGAATCGTAGGCCGCATAGCCTGGCAGGCAATCGGGCTCCTTTGCCTCATGATGCTCCAAAAGATGGCCGAGAGGCGATATCGTCCACTTATCCTCTTTCGTCGAATAATCGCAACCCTCTCTCGAGCAGGTGTAATAAGTCTTCTGATACCCCTCTTCCGTGCAAGTGGCCACGTATGAGGCGTGCGTCACTAGCTTATGGCCGAGCTTAGGGATGTATTTATGCTCCGTTTTTTCATTGCAACGCGAGCATTTTTGGTGTTCCTCTTCCCCGTATTCGGCGCAGGTCGCCTCTTTTCTAGGCACATTGACCCAATCATGCCCTAAAGCGGGCGTCTCCATATAGCCGACGCTTTGGCCGCAATGGGAGCAACGCATGTGCTCGCCATAGCCGACTTCGAGGCAAGTGGCTTCCTTCGCTTCGACCTTTTCCATATTGTGGCCGGTCTTAGGCAAGACCGTTTGGGTGGAATAGCCGCAAACCGAGCACTTTTCGCCATAAGTCAAACCATCCTCCTCGCAGGTAGCGTCATAGCCTTTGACTTCACGCATATCATGAGGCTCTAACTCGCCATAGAAATAGGTTTCACGCGATATTTGGCCGCATGTCGAACAAACATAGAAATAAGAAGCCGGATATTAGCAATTGGCTTCGCTAATCATGTATTCGGCCTGAGGGTCTTGCACATAGTCATGACGTGGGATGAGGAAGTCTGATGGCTATCATCGAGGGAAGAATCGCTTAAAGAAGATGAATCGGGCAATGAGGAACTAAGAAAATCTTCATGGCTTCCGCCTCTTTCGCAAGAGGCGAGGCCCAATAAGAAGAAAGAGGCGAGAAGGATGGTCGTCGGTTTCTTTTTCATATGTAGTCCTTTCAAGGGCTTGGATAAATCAGGCGATTTATCTTCGTGACTTAAGTATAGCAAACCACCCCTTTCAATCCTAGAACCGTATTCATAGGTGCGGTGGCCGCTCGCTCTTATGGCTTGCTCCCGATTTTCAAGAAGTCTGCCTAATAAACGATTTTCAATGTTGAATAGACGATATTTTATTCCATATCAAAAAGAGCAATTTCTAGATGTTTCTAGATAATTATTTCGATAATAAGCGGATTTCCTAAAATTGTTGTTTTGCAACTTCTAGATACTTCTAGATAATTTCCAGATTTTCTAGAAGGCGCTATAAGACATTATTTGCTGTCGAAAAATCTCCTAGAAGCCTAACGTTCAATCTAGAATAGTCACCCCTTAAAAAGGCGATGGACAACATCAGAAAATCAGAAACGGAAAAGATCGTCTAGCGTGATGACATCAGTGAAAACGCCCCAATAATCGCTTTTATCTAGACCATAAGAACAGACGATGGTATTTCGAACAGAGGTTTTCTTGCCGACCATCGTTCTAATCGCTTCGTTTCGATGATTGATGATAAAGAAGCATTCCTTATCGACATGGAAAGGCGTCGAATAAAATTTCATCTCGCAAAGATTGATGACATTGTCTTTCCTAGAAAGGACCATATCAATTTGCATTCCGTGCTCTTTCGAATAGAAAGCGCTATAAGAAGTGTTCACCCCAGAAATGCCGAGCGCATGTTTTATTTGTGGCACATGATTGAAGCAAAGGTTTTCGAAGGCGCGCCCGAGCCAGGAATTCAGTTTATGACCGCCGTAATTTTGGCTGAAATAATCCTCATTTTCTCCTTGGTGTGACGCAAAATTCAGATAGAAGAGGCAAAAGGGATCGATAAGTTTGTAATAAGGCTCTTTTTTGCTATATCCGAAAGGAACGTATTTCAAAACGAAATCGCTGGCAATCAGGCCGTTTAGATAATTCGTAAGCGTCCCTCCCCCGTCGATTCCCGTCTTCGTCGCTATTTCTTTACGCGTAAAACCGACGCTATTCGTGTAAAGGAGATTGACGATCTCCTTGGCTTTCTCACCATAAGTGAAAACCGAATGAAAAAGCCGATCGAATTCTAGGCCTAGCTTGGCCCCTTTCTTAAACAAAAGATTGTCCATATTCTGAGCAAGCGAATATTCTCTGCTTATATAATTGAGATAATAAGGGATTCCGCCTAAGGCCATATAGGCGCAGGCGATGTCGTAACGCGAAAAACCGACGCCTTTTTCTTCAAGGAATTCCTCGCACTCAAATAGGGTAAACGGAGACAGTTTGATTTCATAAGTCACGCGACCATATAGACCGCCGTGATTGTTGATGAGATGATGCTCCATCCATGACGTCGCGCTGCCACAGACGATCATCAAGAGATTATTTTGAGCGCACCCGAAAGAGTTCCAGAAGCCTTCGAAGGCCTGAATGAAAAACGAGCCTTTGCTATCAAGCCATGGAAGTTCATCGATGAAAACGACCAAACGCGAACCATCGTTTTTCTGTTTGATAAACTTTTCAAGCAAAAAGAAAGCTTCAAACCAGTCTTTGGGGCGCGCGGTCTCTTGCAAACCATAGGAAAGGAGGCTCATATAAAAATGGTTAAGCTGCCTTTGCAATTGGCTCGTCCCGCAGTTATTTTCTTCGTCGGGCGCTAGCCCAGCGTGCTTAAAAGCAAATTTGTCGGCAAAGCACTGATTGATAAGAAACGTTTTGCCCACGCGTCTTCGACCATATACCGCCACCAATTCAGCCTGCCTTGATTCATAAAGGTTTTGAAGCTCTTTGATTTCCTTTTTCCTGCCAACCATATTTCCATGCCCTTCTTTATTAAGATTATGTTTTAGATGATTTCAGCCGTCAACGACATTTTTTCTCTTTCGCGGCTGATTTATGGATGGCATTTTTTTGGTGTATCAAACAAAAATCACGATAATATCTATCATATTTAATCTTTTATGCCCTAAATGACATTTTAGCCGTATGAAGCATTTTTTCTAAGTCACGGCTAAAATGCACAAGCAAAAAGAGCCTCCCGTTACTTTATATCCATGATCCGCTAAGCAAAAGAGACTCAAAAACATCAAGCGCAAGCCGTTATGCTATTCGTTTACGCTGAAATAAAGGCCACCCTTAAGGACTTTGGCGAGACGCACCTTGATCTTGCCTAGATTATATTCCTCCGCCCCCGGCAAAGAAGGCGTCAAGGCAAGCTCAAAGCCCTTGGCCATTAAAGCGGCTCTATATTCCTCATAAAAGGCGGCATCCACTTCTTTCGTGGTATCGTTCGATAATTGCGCTTGCCCCGTGATATAGTCGCTCGACCACCTCTTATACGTCGAAGAAAGATAGACATATGGGATGTTGTTTGCTTCCTCGCCGTATAATTTCTCTAAATCACCAAGAATATTTGGGTTCTCCTCCTCCCAAGAAGTCGGCTCCTGGAAGGCTGGCAAAGCCGCCAAAACCGATTTCGTCTCATCGGGAAGGGAAATATCCCCGTATGAGAAACTGGCCACTTCCGTCCGGTTGTTTAGGATATCCCATTCGTAAGTGTAGCTGATCGTGTCGATCTTGCCATCTTTAAGGGTGAGCTTAGCCGTATCGACGAGCATCGCCGAGGCGTTTTGGCTAAAGGGCAAGCCGCGGGAGGCGTAAGAAAGAACGTGATCGCGGAAGGAATAGCTCCCATCGGCGTTCTTAATAAAGAGGGCGCTCGACAGGGAATGAGGGATGTTATCTTCGATATGAGCCTCATCGTCAGGAGCTTGACTATAAAAGGAACCATCGGAGGTTTTGACGAAATAACGGAGCTTCTCCCCCACTTGGAAGCACCCTTCGGCGGTGATTTTGTAATCGCCGCTAAAAAGGAGGGAGACGCTTTCGTCGTAATAAATGCCATCGGCGTAGGTGATGATCTCGCTGTCGTAATCGGCTAAGCTATCGCGGGTGTTCACGCGGTAAGGGGAAGAGCCATCGAAACAGGCGAAAGCGGTATCGAGCTCGCCGATCTTCAAAGAGGAAGGAAGGTCTTCAAGAACCGAAAAGGCGCGCCCTTCCTCGCTTATCTTCGATTCGAGGACGAAACGGTAAACGAAGCTTTCGTCGCCGCTCTCATAAGTAGCCAAAGCGAATTCGAAACGGGCCCCATCGACCTTGCCCTCATCCCCCACCGTCAGGCAGAAACGCTCAGGGGCGGCGTTAAGGTTATCCATCTGGCCGAAGAAATCCTTCATGCGATTGGCCAAACGACCATAGTAGTTATAGACGCCATCCTCGAGGCGGTAACAGGATTGCTCATTTAGGATTTTGCCGACTAAATCGGGGACGATATCGTCCCAGCCGAGGTATTTTTCGTAAAGCTTTTCGGCGATCTTGCCTTCTTCGTCATAACCGATCTCATAGGCGTGATCGCCTTTCTTAATAAGCAAATCGCTCTTTTTGCTCTCGTCGACGGGATTGATGGAAACGCGCTCCGCCCGGTTGGCGGTAAGCAATAGCTCCGAGGC
>CAVKTU010000084.1:0-5699 GCA_963659395.1 Holdemanella sp.
GCCTTATAGCAAAATGAAGGCTTCCATCGCTAAGATTCTTAAGAAAGAAGGCTACATCCTTGACTTCTCAGTCGAAGGAAGCGGCGTTCATAAGAACCTCGTCGTCTCTCTTAAATACGGCCCGACTGGCGAACGCGTCATCTCCGGCCTTAAGAGAATCAGCAAACCCGGCCTCCGCGTGAACGTGGAATGCGACAAGCTTCCCCGCGTCCTAAAAGGGCTTGGCATTGCCATCATCAGCACCAGCAAAGGCCTCTTGACCGATAGCGAAGCCCGCAAGGCCGGCATCGGCGGCGAAGTCATTTGCTACGTTTGGTAATTTAAGGAGAAGAGAAAATGTCTCGAATTGGATTTAAACCCATCTCTCTTCCAGAAGGCGTCAGCTATCAAATCGCTGATGGCCTTATGACCGTCAAAGGTCCCTTAGGCGAAGTAAGCGTCCACATTCCTTCGGACGTCAGCGTCTCTGAGAAGGACGGTCACCTCCACGTCGCCCCCATTAACGGAGCCGTCGAGGAAGCAGGCAAAGACCGCCAAGGAAGTGAGAACCACGGCACAACCGCCGCCAACATCAATAACGCTGTCATCGGCGTTACCAAAGGTTGGAAGAAGGAATTGGAAATCAACGGCACCGGTTATCGCGCCTCCATCAAAGGCGACGCGGTCAGCATGTTCCTTGGTTATAGCCATGAAGTCTTGGTGGCCCCCGTTGGCAAATACACCAAGATCACTTGCCCTGATGAAACCCATGTCACGGTGACTGGCTGCGATAAGCACGATGTCGGACAAACGGCTGCTTATATCTATGACAAGCACCGCCCAGACGTCTATGGTCAAAAAGGTGTCCACTATGTTGGCCAACACCTCATCAAGAAAGTCGGCAAACGCGCTTCGGCGGGTTCCGGCAAGAAATAAGGAGAGCTAAGATATGATTCATAAAGAGTCCCGTCGCCTCGTTCGTGACCGCCGTCACGCGAGGGTCCGTGAAAAAGTCTTCGGAACAGCGCTCCGTCCGCGTTTGGTCGTCTTCCGTAGCAACAAGCACATCGAAGCCCAAATCATCGATGATACCAAAGGATACACCCTCGTTTCCGCCTCGAGCGTCCAACTTAAGCTCGCTAACGGCGGTAACGTCGAAGCCGCCACCAAGGTCGGCGAGGCCTTGGCGGAAAAAGCCAAGAAAGCCGGTATCAGCGAAGTCGTCTTCGATCGCGGTGGATATCAATACCACGGCCGTGTCGCCGCTTTGGCGGACGGTGCCCGCAAAGGAGGCTTAGTTTTCTAAGGAGAACCCATGGAAGAAAATAAAGAAGTTGCGGTCAATGCTACCGCTGAAAATCAGCCCGCAGAAAAGAAAGTCACCGGCAACCCCGGCTACGAGCCTCATGGTTCTCGTTATGCGGAACGTCCCGGATCCCGTAAATACGGCGATCGCAAAGGACGTCCTGGCGAAAGACGTGGCGGTCGTGGCGGATTCCGTCGCGAAGTCGATGAATTCCAAGACCGCGTCGTCGATATCAACAAAGTCACCCGTGTCGAAAAGGGCGGCAAGCACATGCGTTTCGCCGCTTTGGTCGTCGTGGGCGACAATAAAGGCCATTATGGCTTCGCGATGCGCAAATCGGGCGAAGTGCCTGATGCCATCAAGAAATCTTTGACGGCCGCCAAGAAAGACCTTCATTCCATCCATATCGCCAAGGGCGGTACCATTGCGCACCCCGTGCAAGGGCACTTCACCTCGACGACAGTCTTCCTCAAACCAGCTCCGCAAGGCACTGGTGTGGTGGCTGGCGGCGCCGTCCGCGCGATTTTGGAACTCGCTGGCATCAAGAACGTTTATTCCAAGGTTTACGGTTCCCGCACCCCTGTCAACGTCATCAATGCCACGCACATCGCTCTCTCTAGCCTCAAGGAATACAACAAAATCATGGTTCTCCGTGGTTTGAAGAACGCCGAAGAGGTTAAGAATCCTCAAGTCAAAAATGACGTCGAAGAGAAGGAGGCTAAGTAATTATGGCAAACAATCTCCATTCCATCGTTGTTGCGGAAGGTTCTAAAAAAGAGCATTTCCGCCGTGGCCAAGGCTTAGGCTCTGGCAATGGCAAGACCGCTGGCAAAGGCCAAAAAGGCCAAGGCGCCCATGCCCATACCAAAAAGCATGGTTTCGAAGGTGGCCAAATGCCTCTTGCGAGACGCTTGCCGAAATATGGCTTCAACAACGTCGTTCGTGTTGAATTCGCTATCGTCAATCTTTCTTCCCTTGAATCCTTCGAGGACGGAGCGGTGGTCGACAAAGCCGCGCTAGTCGAAAAAGGATTGGTGAAAAAGAATGTTCCGGGGGTTAAAATCCTTGGTAATGGCAAGCTGAGCAAAAAACTCACGGTCAAAGCCAACGCCTTCTCCGCCTCCGCAAAAGCGGCTATCGAAGAGAAAGGCGGCGCCATCGAGGTCATTAAGTAATGAAAAAATTCGTCTCGATCTTCAAAAACAAAGAAATCGTCAACCGTATTTTCTTCACGGTCATGATTCTCTTCGTCATCCGGATCGGGGCGGCCATTACGGTACCGGGAATCAAGGTGAGCGAGGAACTCTCCAACATCATGAACAGCGGCAATTCGCTCGCCATCATGGATTTGTTGGGCGGCGGCGCTCTCTCGAATTTCAGTATCTTCGCCCTCGGCGTCTCGCCCTATATCACTTCTCAGATCATCATCCAATTACTTTCCAAGGATGTTCTCCCTGCTTTGACGGAATTAAGCAAGCAGGGCGAATACGGACGCAAGAAGAAAGAGATGGCCACTCGTTATCTCACCCTTCTTCTTGGCGCCGTGCAAGGTTATGGCATCATCAAGACGATGCAAAACCAAAATTATATCTCCTTGTCGCTTGCGGATAATTTCTGGACGTACGCTTATATCGTCACCATCCTCTTGGCTGGGGCGATGCTTACGATGTGGTTAGGCGACCAAATCACGGAAAAAGGCATTGGTAACGGCATTTCCGTCATCATCTTTGCCGGCTGCGTGAGAAGTCTGCCGACGCAAATCACGACCGCTTGGAGCAAATGGATCACCCAAAACGTGACCAGGGGTTCTAGCGAGATGATTCAAGGCGCCTTCCAATTCGCCCTTTATATCTTGGCGATGGTGCTTATCACATCCTTCGTCGTCTTCGTGGAATTATCCAAGAGAAAGATACCGGTCCAACACGCCGGCAAAGGCGGCAGCAATGCCTCCTTAGCCCGCGCCAGCTTCTTGCCGATCAAGATCAACAGCGCTGGCGTCATCCCCGTTATCTTCGCCTCCAGCATCATGAGCGCTCCGAGCATCATCGCGAGCTTTATCTCCAGCGATGCCGCTAACGCGGATTGGCTTAAGATCTTCAATTATAACGATACCTTCTTAATGCCTTGGTTCGATGGCACCCATTGGAAGATGAATTGGGGCCTCTTCATCTATTTGGCTCTTATCATAGCCTTCTGCTTCTTCTATGCGCAAATGCAAATAGATCCTGAGCAATTGGCGGACAACTTCCAAAAGAACGGTTCTTATATCCCGGGCATCCGACCGGGCAAGGAAACAGAACGTTATGTCGGCAAAGTGCTTAACCGCGTCACCTTTATCGGCGCCATCGCTTTGTCGGTTATCGCCGCCTTGCCGATTGTGTTAGTTTGGGCCAATGCCTTTGGCACCGACACCTCATTAGCCATCGGCGGCACTGGACTTATCATCATCGTCGGCGTCGCCTTGGAAATCAATTCGCAAATCGACGGCCTTCTCGCTGGCAAATCATTCGACCAAATCAAGGAGGTCGCTTAACATGCTTAACATCATCTTGATGGGCCCGCCTGGCGCGGGTAAGGGTACTCACGCCAAATGGATCGCCAAAGACTTCGGCATTCCTCACATTTCTACGGGAGATATGTTCCGGGAAGCGATGTCGAGCGGTTCGGAGCTCGGTAACACCATCAAAGACGTCATCAACCGCGGCGATTTGGTGAGTGATGAGCTCACTTGCGCCTTGGTGAAGGAGAGGTTATCCCGCCCCGATTGCGCGAATGGCTACCTCCTCGATGGCTTCCCGAGGACCATCCCCCAAGCGGAGACTTGGGAGAAGGTTTCCAAGGAAATCGGCCGCGAGGTCAATCTGGTGATTAACATCGCCGCCCCGGACGAATTGCTGATAAGCCGCATCGCCGGCCGTCGCGTTTGCCCGAAATGCGGCGCTAGTTATAACGTCAACACGATGAAGCCGAAAAAAGAAGGCGTCTGCGATACCTGCTCTTCCGACCTCATCCAGCGCAAGGACGACAACGAGGAAAGCTTCAAAGTCCGCCTTGCCAATTACTACAAGAGCACAGCCCCTCTCTTGGATTATTACAAGAGTGCCGGGCTTCTCTCTGACTTCGACGGTTCCGTCGGGGCCAATGACCTCAAAAAAGAGCTGACCGCTCTTCTCGAGGCCAATAGATGATCATCATCAAGTCTCCGCGCGAGATTGAGCTCATGCGGAAGGCCGGCGCTCTGACAGCTAAGGTCTTCGACGTTGTGGGCCCTCTCGTTAAGCCTGGGGTGAGCACTCTCTACTTGTCGGAAATGGCTGAGAAAGTCATTACCGAAGGCGGGGGAGAAGCTGCCAGTAAAGGCTATGGCGGATTCCCAGGGGCCATTTGCACTTCCGTTAACGAAGTGTTGGTGCACGGGATCCCGTCGGATAAGCGCATTCTTACCGACGGGGACATCATTTCCCTCGACGTGGTGGCCAAATTAGATGGCTATCATGGCGACGCTTGCCGGACCTATCCGGTGGGGATATGCAAAGAAGAGAAAATCCGTTTGATTCGCGTCACGGAGGAATGCTTCTATAATGCAGTATCGAAAATACACGAAGGCGCCTATCTAGGCGATGTCGAGCACGCGATTCAAGCGACGGCCGAAGCAAACGGATATTCGCTGCCGCTCGAATACACCGGTCACGGCATCGGGCGTGAAATGCACGAAGATCCCTATATCCCATGCTACGGGAAAGAAGGGACGGGCCCCATCTTGAAAGCGGGCATGACCTTGGCCATCGAACCTATGGTGATGATGGGCAAGAACAAGCTTCGCATTCTAAACGATGGATGGACGGCGGTCAGCAAAGACGGCCAGCCTAGCGCCCATTATGAAAACACAGTACTGGTGACGGAGAGTGGGTATGAGATACTCACCAAAAGCCACTAGACGAGGAGGACACTCTATTGAGTAAAGAAGATTGCATTGAAGTTGAGGCCACGGTGTTGGAGAATCTCCCCAACGCCATGTTTAAGGTCAAACTCGCCAATGGAGCGGTGGTTCTAGCCTGCGTTTCGGGAAAAATTCGGATGCATTACATCCGCATTCTCCCCGGCGATCGAGTCACTGTCCAATTCTCGCCTTATGATTTAACACGCGGGCGTATCACCTTCCGTTACAAGAATTAAGCAACCAACGTTTGCGAAAAAAGAGAGGAAAAACGTTATGAAAGTCAGACCAAGCGTCAAACCTATCTGCGATAAATGCAAAATCATCCGCCGTCATGGCGTCGTCATGTGCATTTGCTCCAATCCGAAGCATAAGCAGAGACAAGGTTAATTTAAGGAGAACAAACCAATATGGCACGTTTAGCAGGGGTGGACATCCTGGGGTGAGCACTCTCTACTTGTCGGAAATGGCTGAGAA
>CAVKTU010000085.1:0-4817 GCA_963659395.1 Holdemanella sp.
AGCAAGAGCGGCAAAGCCAGCCAAACCCGTTATCGGAAGATATTATCAACTTATTAGAGGAACCCTAAGTGTAGGATGCCCTCAAATGGCCTATCGAAAATTAATGGTTTTCGTGCTATCGTAATTTGCTATGACCTCTTATCTAGACAATCTCTCTCGCTTCTCCCCAGCCATCATCGCCCGCGGCGAGGAATATTTCAAACAAGGCAAAGTACTATCGATATCGCAGGATAAGAATCGGGTGTACGCTACAGTTGCCGGGACGGGGAGGCGCCCTTATTCAACGGCGTTATATTTTGAGAAAGATGGCGTTACCTTGCAAAGCACGGCTTGCAGCTGTCCTTATTATTATGATTGCAAGCACGCTGTCGCGGTGCTATTTGCCTTAGAAGAGCAACGTCTTTCAGTCGTTGCCAATAACTCTTCCCTCACTCCCGATTTGTATCTTTCCTCTTTAAAAGGATGGGCCAACGGCGGTGGCGAAGGGACGGCGGCTTTCTTGGTAAGGCAGCTTGATTCCTTGCTTCGCTTTGGCAAGGATTTCGATAAAAAGGCGCTTCTTATCGAAAGCTATGTTCTTTTAGAACGCGGGATGTATGTGAAAAACCGCAGTTCCAATTACGGCAGCGAAGCTACTTGGCGAAATCTCGATTCCCTTTACCCCCTGGCGGGCATCGATAAGGAAACGTTTGTTTCTGACGTGTTGGGCTTGGCGAGAAAAGGCGAGGAATATCACGCCGCAAACATCTTTTCCCATTTTCTCTTTAACATCGATTTTAGTGAGGTGGCCGCCAATTATTTCTTAAGCGCTTATAAGGCGGATCAAAACACCGCCTTGGGATTGCTCGATAGTATCGGCCATCGTTTGTATTTCGCCACCGGCAAGAATCATGAATTCCGTTCGATTCTCTTGAAGGAAAGGCCGAATTTATTGCCAGATGATTCCTTTGCCGACTTTTTAAAAGAGGAAGCCACCTATAACGATCCGCGAATGCTCTTCAATTGCCTTTCCTATTATCAGAAAAACGACAAACGCGATAGTTTTTTCTATGATGGCCTGAAGAGATATTACGAGGAAATCGACAAGGAGAAAGCTGGCGAAATCATCAAGAAGATGGTGGCGGGGCGCGTTTATTTCAATAACGACGCTGCTTTTGTTTATGCCACTTTGCCTCGCGAAGAGGGGGCGATGCTATATAAACATGCGCCTTTGATAAAATACATCCCGGTTTATAACGATATCGTTTTCCTTTTTTATCCCCTCTTGGGGGCTTTTGAAGAGAAGAAATTGTCCCTTTCCTTCCTTTGGCCGTTAAAAGATAAGCTCAATGATGAGCAAAATGATTATTTGGTGGCTTTAGCGCATGCCTTTTTATCCAAAAAACGCCATACGGCTTCCGAACGCGACGAATGTTACGCCGCCGCTTTGATTTTGGCTGCTTCAGGCGATCGCTTTGCGCTTTCTATGGTCGGCGATAAGCGTTATGAGACCTTCTTTAGTCCTCGTTACCCCGAATCGAAGGCGGTTTCCCTTCTCGTTAAGGAGAAGCTCCTCACCTCCGAGGAAAGCGATTCGCTCATCATCATGACAGGAGATAGCCATGTTTCTTTATAGCGTCAAAACCAAAAGCGCTCCTACCTCCGAGCAATATCTTTCTAGCGATCAGCGTGTTAAGAATTATTTCGATGATATTGCTAATGGCCATTATCACATCGCCGTTTCCTTTTCCAAAGACGATGAGACGTTATTATATGAGGCTTACGAAGCCTCTAATCCCCTTTCTGACAGAAAGCCTTATTTTGCCATCGCTATCGATGCCTCCGGCAACGCTTATTCGCGTTCCAACAAGGCGGATATGAATACGACGGCTTTGGATTTCTCGGAAAAGGCTTTGTACGCTTTCGTGTTTTCCTGGGAAAGGAAATTGGCGGAAGCGGGAGAGGACGAATTGTCGTCCTTCTATGCTAAATTTGCCTCTGAACTAAAACCATTATTGGGATTAAACGAAAAGGAAAGGACGGAAAGAAGGGAGATTCGCAGGGACTTTCTGGATTTTATGTCCTATGAGCAAGAGCCTAAGCGAAGCGTCAATGATGATAACCTCTTCGTTCCCGACGTCCAACTATCCCTCCAATATAACCTGCGCGATAATAACGGCACGCCCATTTTGACTTTCGACATTCTGATGGGGGAGAGGAAATTGTTCTCACCACGGAATCTCATGGCCTTCTTTAGCGCCATCGCCGAGCAGACGCCGTATTCCTATACGACGGGTAAGAGGATGATTATCTCCTACGACTTATTCGATGAATCGTCACGTCGGGCGTTGCTATTCCTTTCTAATATTTATTTGGCTTCCCTTAATACTTATTACCGCGATTATCGCGCCAATGATTTTGTTTTCAGCGTCTCCTCTTTGGCTCGTTTCCTTAATGTGATCGTCGAAAGCAACGTCCTCTTCCAAGGCAAAGCATATTACGTATCCAAAGATGTGCAAAAAGCCAATGTCAGCATCAATGAAGAGGGGTTGGTCACCCTCTTCCCTTCGCCGCGCTCCATCGAGAGGATGATGTTCTATCGCGATGGGCGGAATTTCTTGCTTTTCAACGACAACGTCGGCGTGTTGGAACGCTTTGTTTTCGCCAATAGCAAAATCGGCAAAGTCTATTATTTCTTCTTGGAGAATCCTAACGCTTCCCCGAAGATGTTAGGAAGCCTTTTGCTTCCCTACGTCGAAGGAGCCGAGATCAAAGAAGATTCAGGCAGCTTCAAAATCAATCTCTATATCGATCTGAACGAACGGGCGGAACTTGTTTTCCGCACCGATTATTTGGTATTCGGCGAAAGCAAGGGCGAAAGCGAGCTTAAAGATAACGTTTATTATGTTTCACGCATCGCCAAATATCGCAAAGAATTGGAGAATTACGAGATTCCCGCCGATGGGTTTTTGAAGGATGACGATGCCATCATCGACTTCCTTAAGAAAGATTTGACGTCTTTGAAGAAGGCGGCCAACGTCTTTTTGAGTGAGCGTTTATCTCAAACGAAGGTCTCGCGTGTGGGAAAAATCGACATCCATTTGGAAAGAAACGTCGATTGGCTCTCTATGAAAGTCAAAAGCAAGGAATTTAGCGAAGATGAGCTCGAAAGGATCCTTCTATCTTATCGAGCCAAGAAGAAATTCATTTTGTTACGCGATAAAGCGATTTTGCTAGATGACCCCGAAATCAAAGAATTGTCGGAATTAGCGGAGAACCTTCGCCTCGACGATCGTCTAACTAATGATGAAATACCGCTATATGAGGCTTTTAGCCTTCGTTCCAAAGAAGCCTCCTTCAATCTTTCGTATGGCACCTTCGTTAAGCAATTCATCGACGACATCCTTTCTTTTGATCAGAAGGAATTGCCACTCGACCCTTCTATCGCGACTATCTTGCGTCCTTATCAGCATTACGGCGTGAAATGGCTTTGGGCGTTATATTCCAATAAAATGGGCGGCATTTTGGCCGATGATATGGGTTTGGGGAAGACCTTAGAGACGATTGCTTTCCTAAGCCTCGTCAAAAAGGATAAGCCGTCCCTCATCATCGCCCCCAAGAGCGTTCTTTACGGCTGGCAAGAGGAAGCTAAGCGCTTCGCTCCGTCTTTGCGCGTAGAAGTGCTTGATGGATCTCGCGACGAAAGAATCGAAATCATCCGCAAGATGAAGGATATGGAAAGCGATGTCTTTGTCGTTTCTTACGATTCCCTTCGTAATGATTCAGAATTATATTCCGATATCTCTTTCGAAACGATCATTTGCGACGAAGCGCAAAACATCAAAAACGCCGCCGCGTTAAGATCGAAGGCTATTAAAAGGCTCAAAGGCTCTTTCCATTTGGCTTTAACGGGCACGCCGATTGAGAATTCCATGAGCGATTTATGGGCGATTTTTGATTTTTTGATGCCTGGATACCTGCGTACCCTCCCCATTTTCAAAACCACTTACGTGATGGCAGGTAATCAAGAGGAGGCGAGGCGCCTTCTCTCCAAACGGGTGCAGCCTTTCATCTTGCGCCGCACTAAGCAAGAGGTCCTTAAGGAATTGCCAAAGAAGGTGACCGAGCGCGTTGGCATCGCCATGGATAGCGACAGCGAAGCTTTCTATCGCGCCACTTTGCAAGAAGCCAAACGGAAGAAAGAAGAGATGAAGGATAGCGGACCTTCCGATCGTTATGGCCAGAAGAAATTCATGATGCTTCCGATTCTAACGAAATTAAGGGAGATCTGCGTCGATCCGCAGGCTTTCTTCGACGGTTTTGCCACGCCCAACGCCAAATTGACTTATGCGGTGGGGCTAGTTTCCAACGCCTTATTAGGCGGGCACAAGGTGCTTATTTTCAGCGCCTTCGTTAAAGTGTTGGATCATTTAGAGACGTTATTGTTGGAATCGGGCATCGCCTCTTTCAAAATCACGGGCGACGTTTCGGGGAAGAGCCGCTCGGATATCGTCAAGCGCTTCAATGAGAAAGACGAGCGATCGGTGATGCTTATTTCCTTGAAGGCGGGCGGCACGGGGCTTAATCTGCAAACCGCAGATATCGTCATCCATCTAGATCCGTGGTGGAATCTAGCTAGCGAAGAGCAAGCGACTGACCGCGCTTATCGCATCGGGCAAAAACGTCCCGTGACCGTCTATAAGCTATATTCCCGCAAGAGCATCGAGGAGAAAGTCTTAGAGCTTCAGGATTCAAAAAAGGAGCTTTACGACTCCTTGATCCATTCTTCTTCGTCCTTCTTAAGCGCTTTAAGCGAGGACGATTTGGATTTCTTATTG
>CAVKTU010000085.1:4827-5627 GCA_963659395.1 Holdemanella sp.
GAATAAACCGGACAATTGTCTGAAAAAATGACAAAGGCCCTTAATTGTCCAAGCAAAAGGGCCTAATGAGGCTTTATACTGCCCTTGTTTCGAGGTAAGCAAAATGGAAAACGAAGTAATTGATGCGGAAGCTACGGAAAAGGAAACCGCCAGCAAAAAAGAGGAAAAGGACGAAAAGAAAGAATCGTCGTTCGTCTCTTTCTTCCGTAAAGCCAAAACGAAAATCGATAGCAATATCCTAGAAGACAAGATCAAAAGCGCTTTCCGCGCCGAGCACCACGAATTCGATTATTACGTTTATGGCGACAATTCCTTATTCAATGGCTCTAGCGTCTATGGAAGTATTGAGGAAGACGTTCTCACTTATTTAGGGGAAACGAAGATTCCCTCTCATTCGGTGGTGATCGATTCGAAAAACGATAAGGCTTATTATGCAACCGACGAAGTTGGAGATGTTGACCTTAAGATAACGTGCGATGGCCAAGAATATGTCCGCAAAGGCCAGACCTTGCGCTTAAATCCCGAAGTCAAAGAGGTGCAAGTCATTAAGGCAGGTACTCATTATTATCTTTACGAAGGTGAAGAAAAATAGTTTCTATAAACCTGCGAAGGTTTTTAAGAATATCGTGCGGGTGACCACGATATTTTTAGCTACGATAGGCGCAACGACCATCGTGCTGTATTTCAATAGGGAAACGAATCTGCAAACGATTTCCTATACGATCGAAACGGATAAATTCACTAAGGATTTTTCTTATCGCCTCGTTTCGCTTAGCGATTATCATAACCATGGTCTGACC
>CAVKTU010000086.1:0-5624 GCA_963659395.1 Holdemanella sp.
GCCTTAGGCAGCGCCTTCCCTTCCGTCTCATTTATGCCGACGGGCGGAGCGAACCTAGACAATTTGGTTGATTTCGTCACCAATAAGCGGATTTTCGCCATCGGCGGATCCTTCTTAACCAAAGGCAGTTATGAAGAGATCACGGCTAATTGTCTTAAAGCGAGAAACGTTGTGAAGGAGAATGCGTAAGATGGCTAAAATCGTTACTTTCGGGGAGATAATGCTTAGGCTTAGTTCACCCGCGAATTCGCGTCTCGTCCAATCTTCCAGCTTCGATGTCCATTATGGCGGCGGGGAAGCCAATGTCGCCGTGAGCTTGGCCAATTATGGCGAAGAGGCTTATTTCGTTAGCAAATTGCCTCTTAATCCCTTGGGCCAAAGTGCCCTTGATTCTTTAAGGAAATACGGGGTCAACACATCATATATCGCTCGTGGGGGCGACCGCCTTGGCATTTATTATTTGGAGACGGGCGCTTCGATGCGGCCATCGAATGTCATTTATGACCGTAAATATTCCGCGATTTATGAGGCGGGGTTAGACGATTTCGATTTCGAAGAGATCTTCGAAGGCAAGGATTGGTTTCATTTCACGGGCATCACGCCGGCTTTGAACGCCCAAGTGGCGATGCTTGTGGAACGCGCTTGCATAGCGGCTAAGAAGAAAGGCTGCATCGTTTCTTGCGATTTGAATTTCCGTAAGAAACTTTGGAGCAGTGAAGAAGCCATCAAGACGATGAGCCGATTGATGAAATACGTCGATGTCTGCATCGGCAACGAAGAAGATGCCGAGAAGTGCCTTGGCTTTAAACCTGAGAAGACCGACGTTAGCAAAGGCGAACTCAATTTAGGCGGATATCAAAGTATCTTCCGTCAGATGAAAGAAAAATTTGGTTTCCGTTATATCGCCACTTCCTTACGGGAATCCTTCTCTGCTAGCGACAATGGCTGGAGCGGACTCATCTATGATGGCGAGGAATTCTACCATTCCAAGCATTACGACATCCATATCGTCGACCGCGTAGGGGCGGGGGATTCTTTCGCCGCCGGCGTGATCCATGGCCTATTGGAATATAAGGATATGAAAAAGGCTTTGGAATTCGCTGTGGCCGCGTCCGCTTTAAAACATACTATTCCCGGCGATTTCAACCAAGTAAGCGCCAAAGAAGTCGAGGCGTTGATGTTAGGCGGGGCTTCGGGCCGCGTCGAAAGATGATTGTTGGCTAAGCGATATATTTGCCTAAATAAATAGCATTATTTAAAGTGCGTCATATTTTATAATGCCGATATGCGTAAATCTTTTGCGTTGGCGGCCCTTTCTTCGACCTTGCTTCTTTTATTGCCTCTTTTTGCTCATGGGGGCAAAAACAACGCCGTTTGGGCCGATGAATCATCGCTGATATGGGTCCATTACCCGAAGCGCGAGGCGACAGCTTCTAAGCCTGGCATTCGCGAATATTGGGTTGCGTGCGGCCAAAACCATTATCAGTTCTCTAAACCAGCGGCCAAGGCGATTCGCGAAGCCGATGATTACGACACCAGCGAATTCTTGGCCGACGATCCGCGTTGGATCAAATGGGTGGAAGGCGATGGCTTTGCTTTTTATGAGGCTTCTTCCGATACTTATGATTTTTCTGAGATGCCTGAGCTTAGCGATGGCTATGTTTCTAGCGATGCTTATAGTTTGACGATAGGGGAAGAGGGCAGAGCGACCTTTATTAAAGACGATGCTCCCTCTTATTGCGCGCCGACTTTATCCGTCAGCCAAATAATCGATAGCGAAGCCGATCTGACGAATTTCTGCGCTGCGATCGATGGCCGCTTCTCTAAAGGCTATTATGTCGTGACGAAGAATCTTTCCATGGTCGCCGCTTCTACTAACGTGGCGAAAAAAGAAACGGCTTTTGCGGGGGTTTTCGATGGAAGAGGACATATTATCGACAACCTTTCCTCGCCCGATAAACATCTTTTCGGTTATCTAAAAGGCGCCACAATCAAGAACATTTCCTTTCAAAACGTTCTTTCTTTCGGCGTCTTGGCGGAAACAATCGAGGATAGTCTTGTTGCCAATTGCGATTTTTCTCTTTCCCCATCGGTCACCTCGCCAGACGGTTCTGGCTTTTTGGCGGATAGTTTTGGCGACGATGTGAAATTAAATAACGTTAATTTGGATTTTGGCGTTCTTTCCGCACATTCCTCCTCCGATAATTTGATGGGAAGCGCCTTAGCCAAAGAGAATCTTTCTTCTTTCTCTCATCCCGTCACCTATTCCGATGTTCGCTTCCGTGGTTTGAATTCGACCTTGATGTATGCCGCCGATACACAAAATAGGCCATTACGCCCCTCGGAGATAGCTTACGAAAGCACTTTGTCTTTGTTCGAGAACGGCTCTTCTTCCTATTCTGTGGCGTATTCT
This sequence comes from Holdemanella sp., assembly GCA_963659395.1. Classification (GTDB taxonomy): domain Bacteria; phylum Bacillota_I; class Bacilli_A; order RFN20; family CAG-826; genus UBA4951. Next base: position 2,414 of record CAVKTU010000086.1, read on the forward strand.
TCTAGTGACGATGAAGCCAAGACGGCGGCCGCTTTCTTCAAAGACGTTTTTTGCAAAGCCAGCGGTCTTGCTTTGCCTATGGCCTCTATTACCACCGAAAGCGTTTCCGTCCATCAAGAAACGAAAATCTGCTTTCTCTCTTCTGCTTTGGCTTCTTCCTTTGACGTCAAGGTTCCTTCCTCGCGCGGATCGTATGCCATCTTTTCGGCAGGCAAAGCCATCCTCGCCTTCGCTAATGACGCGATGGGATATCAAGCCGCTACGCTAGGGCTTCTCGATAAGCTCTTTGGATATCGTTATATCGCCGATGGCGTGGAAACATTCGCCTATCAAAAGGGGAGCGATATCCCTTTGCCTTCTTTCTCTTTCTCGTTCTCTCCTTCCTTTGGCTACCGCAAATGCGATTGGAGCGATGGCAATGATGGCGATATGTATTCCTTTGGCTATAACCAAGGCTATGGCGATCATATGCATTATATGTCGGCGCTTGGCAATAGCACCTTCTCGAGTGGCGAAACCTATCATACCTCCCTTCGCGTTTTAGGACCGGTGGAATTCTATTCCTCGCACCCAAAATGGTTCGCGTTAGACGCTAACGGGAACAATTACGGCGATGATTACGCGGCCTGGCAGCTTTGTTACACGGCGCACGGCGATAATGATGAATATCAAAGCATGCTCGCCCAAGCCGCTACTTATGTGCGATGGATCTATAAGAATAAACGCGCCAGCAAAAACCAAACGTCTTTCTTGTTCGGCACCGCCGACAATGAGAACGTCTGCCATTGTTCCTCTTGCGAGAAAGCCGCCTCCGATTATGGTTCCGTCGCGGGGACGGTTGTTAAATTCATTAATGATTTGAAGGGAAAGTTGGCTTCTTTGGCCCCCGATTTAAGCATCGGGATGTTCGCCTATTGCGGTTATGAGAAGGCTCCGATAAAGAATGGCGCCCCTTCGATTTCGCTAAACGAGGGGACCTATGTCCTTGTGGCTCCGATCAAAGCCAATTACACATACGCTTTAACGGATGCCAGAAACGCCTCCTCGGAGCAGATGTTTGAGGATTGGTCGAAGGTCGGGGAGGTCTCCGCTTGGCTATATGACACCAACTTCATGTATTATCTTTTCCCTTTCAATTCCTTCAAAGCCAATTACGACAATTTGACTTACCTAAAGCAAAAAGCAGTGGGGATGGTTTATTTACAAGGGCAACATAATGCTATCCAACCGCGGACGGGCTTTAACGCTTTCAAGAAATTCATGGCGGGCAAGGCGATGATGGACGTCAATGAAAGCTATGACGATCTTAAGAACGAATTCTTCGCCAGCTATTATGGCGAGGCGGGCGAGCTCATGAAGACCTTCTTCGATGAGATGGTCGCCCAATTAGAGTCCATTGAGAGCAATTCCGATTATCAATCGACGCTATATCCTAGCGGGCAGGCTAGCATCTATCAGGATATTCAAAACGCCAAATTCTGGAGTTGGGATCAACTAAAGAGGTGGCGGGAGATATGCGAAGAGGCCTATACGTCGGCTAGCAGTGATATCGCCAAGAAACACGTTCTCATCGAATCGATTTTCCCGCGCTTCGCTACCGCCGTTTTGTATGACTATAAGAAATGGGATGGCCTTCTTCCTTCGACTAAGAAAGAGAATCTTAAGGCTTTCCGAACCGCCCTTCGCGACGATTGCGTGTCTTTGGGGATAACTATCTTCCGTGAATCCGCCGTCACGATGGATTATTATTACTACGGCGAGGGCGGATGGGGTTTGGAGAAGCCCGCTTCTTAGCCTTCGAAATCGCCTATTTAAGAATCGAAAGGGGTTTTGCATGGAAAAACGCGTTTTGACGATTCAGGATTTCAGTTGTTTAGGACGTTGCTCTTTAACGGTTGCTTTGCCGACTTTAAGCGCCGCCAAAGTGGAATGCGTCGCTTTGCCGACGGCCGTTTTATCCAACCACACCGCCTTTCCTTCCTGGACTTTCCACGATCTGACAAACGAGATGTTGCCTATCGCCCAAAAATGGGAAGAATACGGGCAACGCTTTGATTACATTTACACCGGTTATCTCACTACCAAGCAAATACCTTTGGTGCTTGATATCATCCATCGCTTCCGACACGAGAAGACGGTGGTCGTCGTCGATCCTGCCATGGCCGACCACGGCAAGCTTTATCCCGGCTTCCCGGATGAGCATATCATAGAGATGCGTCAATTGATTGCCCAAGCCGATATCATCATCCCCAATTTAACCGAGGCGTGCCTTTTGACCGCTACGCCTTATTTAGAGGATGAGAGCGACCTCACCGCTCAAGAATGCCTACATATCGCCACCAAATTGGCCGAAACAGGGGCTAAGAAAATCATCATCAGCGGGCTCGAAACGAAAGATGGACACATCAAGGACGCTTATTTGGAAGGGAATAGATTGTCGTTTTACGAAACTGAGAAATATGATGGCCTATTCCATGGCACGGGAGATTTGTTCGCCAGCGCTTTCGTGGGGGCATTGGCTAATGGCGCCTCTTTTCCTAAAGCCATCGCCATCGCCCACGATTTCGTCCATGAGGCGATTAGAATATCCAATGCCAACAAAACTAGCGGCTTGACGCAAGGACCCGATTTCGAAAGCGCGCTCCCTTTCTATATTTCTTTGCTGGAAGGAAAAGAAAGGCCTTAATCGTCTTCGTCGGAGTGATGGGAATGTAATTCTTCTTCTTTTTCTTCGATGTCTTTTTTGACTTTCTTGAAGAATTTCTTGTTCATCACGAAGAAACGTTTGAAGTGAAGGACGATGAGGTCGGCGATAAGGAAAGCCATGATGAAGACAAACATGGCGAAAACCATATAGCCGGGATTGATGTTGATGCCAAAGAAGGAGACGGTCACATAGACCCCGCCATCGGCATTGCGATAAATGTTAAATTGCTGCTCTAAAGCGGTTATCAATCCTTCGGGGTTACCAATTTCCCCGCTTTGGAGGATCTGCTCGACCTGGCCATGCATCAAGAAATTGCGGAAGAGGCCGACGCTATAAGTGCCAGGGAAGAAACCGGTGATGTTATTGATATAGGGCGGCATCATGTTGTTAGGGAGATAAGCGCCGATCAAAAAGCCGATTGCGGCGCAGCAAATGGCGATGATAGGCGACATCACGGCTTCGGTGTTGACGAAACTCGCCACCAAGAAGGAAAAGAGGGCGGAG
>CAVKTU010000087.1:0-5583 GCA_963659395.1 Holdemanella sp.
AGTCGGCGAACCGTCGGCTTTTTAGAAGAAACTGCGATTAGTGTTTAAATTGGCCGCTTGAGTTCCCCGTTTTTTCGAGCATTTTGCCAATGAATCCCCGAAATCGCCGCCGAAACCCCGTTTGATATGCGGAAACAGGCCTTTTCGGGCCGTTTTCCGTATCATGGGATGTATCTGCGAAAAATCGGAGGTATGAAACCATGAACGAGGCCGTAACCCTTTGCCACAACCTGTTGGAGAAGATCAAAAGCCTGATAGGGAAAATAGTAGTCGGATCCGGCGCCAGGCAGACCAAGTTCTATCTTGATATGACCTATGGCATCCTGAAAAGCAAAAGCGTCGTCCTCAACGACATCGCCCACGCGCTGAACGAGGACGTGCCGCTGAAGAAGGTAAACGAGAGGATATACAAAAACCTGATGAGGGCGCCCGACGTCGCCGAGCGCCACAACATGATAAAGGTCGGATTGTCGCACATGAGGAGGGCGACAAGGTGTTCATAGTCGACGACACCGACGTGATCAAGCCGTATGGCAAGGCCTTCAAGGCCATGGGCAACGTCAGGGACGCGTCGCACCCCGGGAAAGCCAACAAGCACGAGCACGGCTACAAAGTTACGACAATAACCGGGCTGAGCGAGGGAAGAAAGCAGCCGCTTCCCCTTTTCGACCAGGTGCATTCGCCCTTCGAGCTCGACTATCTGTCGGCCAACAACGTGACGAACGCCGGCGTGAGGAGGATTTGCGAACATCTCCGCGCGAAAGAGGGGATGTTCGTCGGCGACAGAGGCTACGACGACGTCAAATTCATGAAGATGGTAAGCGACGCCGGGCAGCATTTCCTCGTCAGGATGTGCAACAACCGATGGCTCAATTTCGAGAAAGGCAGGGTCAAGGCGTTCGACAAAGCCAAATCGTTCAAAGGCAAAGTCGTCGTCCCGATGACCGTTTACGCGAAGGAAAGGCTCATAAAGGCCTCCGCCTGCCGATGCAAGCTCAACGGCTACGGCGAGGCGGTCTGGGTCGTCGCATCGCATATGGACGGCGATCCGGACCCGCTGATCCTGATCACGAACAAGCCCCTTGAGAAAAAGGAGGACATCACCCAAATGGTTTACCGGTATTCGTCGAGATGGAGGATAGAGGAGTATTTCAGATTCAAGAAGACGGAGCTCGGGTTCGAGAACTTCAGGGTGAAATCGCTCGATTCCATCAACGACCTGACGTTCGCGCTGGACATTGCGATCATGCTGCTCGCCGTCATCGTGGAGGAGGGTTTGCCGTACCTTTATTCCAAGCTCAAGGGATACGAGAAGGCGATCAAGGAGAACGTCTCCATCGAATTCTACAGGGTCCTTTCGTCCGTCAGCGCCGTTTTTGGTATGAACAAAAAAGGGGTTAAGAACTACAAGAAGGTCGAAAGGAGGGCCCCCATGCAAATGAGGCTGTTCAAAATCTAAGATTTTGCGAAATAGGCGAAACTGGGTTCCGCATCATGAGCGAAAGTCGAAATGCGATGGGTTTTCGCATCAAAATTTTCGTAAAAACGGGGAACTCAAATTATCCGTTCGCCTTAAATGCGTAAAATAAAGCCGTCTTAAGGAGAAAGCGATGAAGCGATACGATTATTTGATTGTCGGAAGCGGTCTTTTTGGCGCTACGATGGCGTATTTATTGAAACAAAAAGGAAGAAAAGTCTTGGTGGTGGAAAAAAGAGAGCACCTTGGCGGCAATATCTATACGGAGAAGGTCGAGGGAATCGACGTTCATCGCTATGGCGCGCACATCTTCCACACCGATGATCAAAAAATCTGGGATTTCGTCAATTCCCTGGTTCCTTTCGATTATTTCGTCAATTCGCCCATCGCTAGATATCATGACGAATGCTATAACCTACCTTTCAATATGAATACCTTTAATAAGCTTTGGCCCGATGTCTTTACGCCAGAAGAAGCACAAAGGAGAATCGAAGAGGAAAGAAGGGAGAATTACGTCGAAAATCCCAAAAACCTTGAGGAACAGGCCATCAATTTGGTGGGGAAGACGATTTACCATAAGCTCATTGAAGGATACACGGAGAAGCAATGGGGCAGACCTTGCAAGGAATTACCCGCCTTCATCATCCGACGTTTACCCGTCCGTTTCACTTATGACAACAATTATTTCAACGACCGTTACCAAGGCATCCCCCATGATGGCTACACCGCGCTGATCGAGAAGCTGTTAGAAGGATGCGAGGTGCGGTTAGCGACCGATTATCTTCGAAACAAAGCAGAGCTAAACGCCTTGGCGGAGAAGGTCGTCTATACCGGTCCTTTGGACGCCTTTTATGACTACAAGTACGGCTATCTCGAATATCGCAGCGTCCGTTTCGAAACGAAAATCTACGAAGAAGAGAACCATCAAGGGGTGGCGGTTGTTAATTATACCGACAAGGATGTTCCTTATACCCGTTCCATCGAGCACCGCCATTTCGCTCGCGGCGTCACATCCAAGAAAACCATCGTCTCCTATGAATATTCCAGCGAATGGAGGGTGGGAGAAGAGCCGTATTACGCCGTTAACGACGAACGGAACAAAGAGCTTTTCCTTCGCTACAAGGTAGACAGAGAACAAGAAAAGGACGTTTATTTCGGAGGGAGATTAGCCGATTATCGCTATTACGACATGGACGATACGATCGAAGCCGCTTTCAAACTTAGCGAGGCGTTGCTTTAGCCTTTTCTCTTTTGCAAAGTCCTGTTTTTTAATTCCGCTTTTATTGGCCATGGCGTTTATGGCCATGCGCAGATAATACCAATAGATGTCCGTAAAAATTATAAAAAATCGTATTATAATACGGAAAAATATTGAAATTAAGGGCAAATATGTTATTATTCGGTCATGGGATATAAGACGATTTATCATGGCAGCTCAGTAGTTGTTGAAAAGCCTATATACCATTACGACGGGGCAAACACCCATAATGATTATGGATTGGGCTTTTATTGCACCCAAAGCCTGGATATGGCCAAAGAATGGGCTAACAGAGGCACAAGAAGCGGGTATGTTAGCAAATATCAATTTGATGAACGCGGCTTAAAAATTTTGGATTTGACCGACAAAAAAAGATACGATGTTTTGAATTGGCTTGCTATATTGCTGCATTATCGTTCGATATCCGAAAACGACCGATTGGATTATGCTGATGAACTGTCGTTTTTAGATAGATATTATGTGGATGTTGAGGAATATGACGTTGTTATTGGATATAGGGCTGATGATGCTTATTTCCGTTTTCCGATGATGTTTGTGAGGGGCGTATTGACTCTCGAAAAACTCGAAGAGATCTATTTGCTTGGCGATTTGGGCAAACAATATGTCATTGTGAGTCAAAAAGCCTTTGATAAGATCCAATTCGTTGACGCGGTTTTATCTGAGCCCCTTTATTTTGAGAGATACCGTTATAGGAAAAACGAGGCCGATAATTCCTACCGCGAGTTAGAAAGAAGCGAGAGAGGCAAGAAAGGCACGCGCATCCGTGACCTCATGAAAGGCAATTATGATCAAGTCGTTTTACGAAGATGACATCGTGAAGATACTGTCATCCCTTATCTCTTACGGGCTGGATAACCTCTATTCGCCAACATCAATCGAAGAGCATATTGCCTCTTCCTTTTTCATAAACGGCCTCGAACATAACGAATACGATATTGAAACAAAGATCGAAGACGCAGTCGGCACGTCATATAAAAAGAAAATTGATTCCCCAATTGACATCTCTTATGGGGCGCTTTTTCTAGGGGAATCGTATTTGCGGTTATTTTTCGACTTAAACAAAAGCTTCGAATATCTTTTCCTTTATTGGCCCATTTCCTTCTTTTTGGAGCGGTACGACATTTATCACGAGATGGATTTCTCCAATCTTAAAAACGATTTTCTCTCTGAAATCAAAAGAAAGCCGCTTCTTAAGGCTTTAAGCGAAAAAAGAGGCGTCAAGCTCGTCGATATCTCTAGGCTTACTGGCATCAGCGAGAATACCATCGACAGATATGTTCGCGATGATGGGTACCTTTATGCCGCTTCATATGTGAACGTATATAGGCTATCGCGCCTATTAGACGTCAAAGAGAACGTTTTCGCGTCGTCTTTGGGTGTATATCTCGATTCGTCGGCTTATTTATCTTACGCAGGGAATGATGATTGCCGAAATTATCTTGGGATGCTCTTTGCTTCCTATTTCGATAAAAGGGTAGATGAGAATTCGCTTACATACGATAGACATGGCAATTGTTTCCTTTTTAAGGATGGCAAAAAACTGATCGTCAGGAATGTTTCTTCCATGCCTATTACGGAAGATATCGTCTCTTCTTTAACTGACGACATCTATTTGGTTTTGTTACCTTATGGTTTGCCTCTTTCTCATTCCGATTTAGAGATGCTAAAGCAATATGGCTGCTACGAGACTCTCATCTTGAATCGGGACTACGCCTATTTGCTAAAAAAAGGCAGCAAAAAAGAGATAACCGATGTCGTCTTTAAATCCCTTTTCATTCGAGCGAAAGAAAAAGTGGCCGCCTTAAAACTTGATGGGCCATCGCTTTAAGCCTTTTTCACGATATATCGGTATTCTTTTCCCTATTCGTTTTTTCTCTTCTTTTTGGCGTATAATAAGCCCCGCAAGGAGTGCAAAACATGCTTACTGTAAAAGACCTCAAAGACCTCAAAGGAAAAAAGGTTTACGTCCGAGTCGATTTTAACGTTCCTCAGAAGGATGGCGTCATCCGCGACACCAACCGCATCCAAGCGGCCCTTCCGACGATTGAAGAGCTCGCTTCAAAAGGCGCGCGCCTCATCCTCATGAGCCATTTAGGCAAAATCAAATGGAAAGAGCCCGATCCCGCCAAGATTGAAGCGATGAAGAAGGCCAACGACATGGCCCCCGTCGCCAAAGCCTTACAAGAACTCGCCCCGAAATATCACGTTTATTTCTCTAAGGAGGCGCGCGGACCCGCGTTAAAGGAGGCGGTCGACGCCCTTAAAGACGGCGACATCTTGTTGGTCCAAAATACCCGTTATGAGAAGGGTGAAGAGAAAAATGATCCTGAACTCGCCAAAGAATGGGCTTCTTTGGCCGATGTCTTCGTGATGGACGCTTTCGGTTCGGCGCACCGCGCCCACGCTTCAACGGTTGGCGTTCCTAGCGTCCTCAAAGCCGAAGGAAAGCCCGTGGCTCTTGGCTATTTGATGCTCAAAGAAGTCGAAAACCTCAGCCGTTGCGTTGAAGTTTCCCCTAACGATCGCCCCTATGTCGCCATTTTGGGTGGCTTCAAAGTAAGCGATAAGATCAAAGTCATCGATTCGTTATTAAAGAAATGCGATTACGTCATTATCGGCGGCGCTATGACCTATACCTTCAAGAAGGCGATGGGCATGGATGTCGGCAATTCGCCAGTCGAGATGGATCAACTCGATTACGCCCGCAAATGTATCGAAGAAGCGGAAGGCCGTTTGATTCTTCCAACCGATGCCGTGGTGACCGATAGCTTCGAAGAGAAAGAAGGGCGCACCATCAAAGTCGTTCCGACGACGATCGAAACGGGCG
>CAVKTU010000088.1:0-1692 GCA_963659395.1 Holdemanella sp.
ACTAAATGCAGTTTGGCTTGGACAAAATGCGATTTCTATTTAAATGAGCAAACGATCAATTTCGGTTAAGGATTTTGATTTTTGGAAGAATAAATATGGTAAAATGTGCCGATGAAATCTTTGAAAACCCTTTTGATACTAGGCCCTGGCCCTTCCTCGAGCCATACCATCGGTCCTTTTCGTATCGCCAAGGACTTTCTTTTAAAGAGCGATGGATTAGGAGTCACGCACGTCGACGTCTATCTTTTTGGGTCTTTGGCGCTCACCGGAAAAGGGCACGATACGCCTAAAATCATTGATGAGGCCTTCTCTCCGTTGCCGACAGAAATTCATTTCGAGATGACTTTCGATGGTTTAAAACATCCTAACACGATGGAATGCGTCGCTTATTCCGAAGAGAAAGAAGTTCTACGAAAGCGATATCAATCCTTAGGTGGCGGGGCTTTTGCACCAGAAGGGGAGAAAGCGAAGGGCGAAGACGTTTATCCATTTTCTTCATTCGACGAATTAAAAACGCTGGCAGCGAAACAAAATATCGCTGATTTGTATGGGATAATAGAAAAATATGATGATTCTGATATCTTGGAATACGCGAAAGATATGCTCCGTCATTCTTTTGCCACGATTGAGCAATCCTTACAAAAGAGAGGGGTTTTGCCAGGGAAATTACGATTAAAGAGAGTGGCTAAAGAGATTTATGCGCACGCTGATATGGCCAAGGAAGAAGGGGAGAGAAGGCTTTTGCTATTGAGCGCTTACGCCTATGCGACCGCAGAAGCCAATGCTGCAGGGGAAATGATCGTGACCGCTCCGACGTGCGGTGCTTCAGGGGTGGTGCCCGCTTGTTTATATTACGAGAAGCAACGCGGTTCCTATAGCGATGAGGCGTTGGCTAAAAGCTATTTAGTGGGAGCGCTTATGTGTTCCTTCATCAAAGAAAACGCCGGAGCTTCGGGGGCGCTACTTGGTTGTCAATCGGAAATCGGCTCAGCCGCCTCCTTCGCCGCCGCTTCCCTTTCCTATCTTCATAGTCTATCTATTCATCAAATCGAATACGCCAGCGAAGTGGCGATGGAACATTTTCTTGGCCTGACATGCGATCCCGTCGATGGATATGTTCAAATTCCTTGCATTGAGCGAAACGGCATAGCCGCCATTCACGCCTATTCAAGTTACGTATACGCTAAAGACATCGCCCCATATCGCATGAACCGCGTGTCTTTCGACAAAGTGATCGAAGCGATGAAGGAGACGGGAAAAGGCTTGCCCAATGAATTGAAAGAAACGGGATTAGGCGGGCTTGCCAAAGTGCTTTGTTAAGGTGCGAAACGATCTTTTTGCAGTTTTACCTCAAAATGGCGAAAATATCATTGCAGTTTTACCCCAAAATGGCGAAAATATCATTGCAGTTTTACTCCAATATTGACGTGGTGAAGAGGAAAGAAGATGTTAAAAAGAAAGATAGAAGATAAACTCATTTGGTGGAAAAACAACCGTAAACAGGCGCTTTTGGTTACTGGGGCTAGACAAATCGGAAAGACCTATTCTATCCTTCATTTTGCCAAAAACAATTTTCCTAATGTCATATATATCAATTTCGCTACCAGAACAGATTTAATTGGCCTTTTTGCTGAGCTTAGATCGTCAGAAGAATTGCTTTTGCGTCTATCGTTAATAGAAGGCAAGAAAATG
>CAVKTU010000088.1:1702-2496 GCA_963659395.1 Holdemanella sp.
TTTTCGATGAGATTCAGCTTTTGTATAGAAGGCGCGACGAACTAAAGAAGACCCAAAAACTTGATGTTGATTCCCAAGACATTCTTACGGCTATGAAAGCTCTCGTCATTGAAGGAAAATACCGTTTCGTTTTAAGCGGTTCGTTATTGGGCGTCGAATTAAATGACATCACGCTTTATCCTGTTGGATACCTCGACGTTGAGCGTATGTACCCTTTGGATTTTGAAGAATACCTTTGGGCCAAAGGCGTGGGGGATGATGTGATTGAGGATTTACGAAAACGTTTTTTGCGGCGAGAAGCCGTTGACGAGACACTGAACAAAGTGCTTTTGGGGTATTTCCGCGAATATGTCTTGATTGGCGGCATGCCTGAAGCCGTTTCCTCTTTTGTTAGTGATAAAAACCTATACAAAGTAGAGGTGACACACAAAAACATAATAAATTCATATTTATCCGACATAACGACTTATGTCAATGATAAGGCGGAGAGGCTAAGGATTCGTGAGGTATATAAAGCCATTCCGTCGGAACTAAGCAGCAAAAACAAACGTTTTATGAGTTCGCATGTGGTGGATAAGAATTATTTGAAACGAAAGAATCTCGAAGATGAATTTGTTTGGCTTGCTGGCGCGGGCGTTGCCATCCCCGTTTATAACGCTACCGAGCCCAAAAGCCCTTTGGCTTTATCTAGCCAAAGGCAGACCTTTAAGCTTTTCATGAATGATACGGGATTGCTCGGCGCTTTTGTGTCGACCTTTGATTTTCGAGAGAAATTATTAAAGGGAGAGGCAGAA
>CAVKTU010000088.1:2506-5567 GCA_963659395.1 Holdemanella sp.
TGAGAACGTTACAGCTACCGAGCTATATGCGCATGGCTTTGGCGAAGGCCTCTTTTATTTTAATTCCAAAAAACATGGCGAGATCGATTTTCTAATCGAATGGAACGGCGCCGTTCTTCCAATCGAAATCAAATCGGGCAAACCAAACCAAATGAACATCTACAACCACTATGCTTTATCTAACGTCATAAAACTTTATGGTATAAACGAAGCTTTCCTGTTTGGCGAATGCAATGTGCAAAAAGAAAGCGACCGTGTATGGAATTTCCCAATTTATATGGTTTCGTTTTTGACTCGAAGCTAAAGGAAACGCAGTTAGCGCTTAAAAGAATAACGACGCTTACCGTCATGTTTTCATGACTAAATGCCTACTTTCTTAAACGTTTTGGCACCTAGAAGATAGGATAAGGCGCTCATCGCAAAGAAGGCGATAAGCCCCCCGATTAATGACAATAATTGTACTAATAATCCGTTCCCTTCATAAGAATTGACTAATGTGGCCGCTTCTGGATAGATGGCAAAAATGGCGATGGAACAGGAAATGATGGGAAGAGCTGCTATATCGGCGGAGATAAACGGCCAAACGTTTTTAACAGATGGCTTCTTATACCACCAAGGGATGGCGATGAGGTTAAAAAGCCCATAAATGAAAAGAACGATGGCATAAGTGACTAGATTGACTCCTAAATCGGTATAATCGACGCTCATTCCCTCTAGCAATACGTTCTTGATGACGCCGAAAGGAATAGAAATGAGGATCGAACAAATCTCTAAGAAGACGAGCAAAAGCACCCTTCCTTTGACGACGTCGCTTTTTCTGATGGGCAAGGAAGCGCTATATAGAAGGTCGCGATTGCCACTAGAGATAGTGAAGACGGATATGAAAGAGGCTAAAGGATAGAAAAAAGCCACGAGGCTTGGGTAACTAGGGATCACGATGGTGATGGAAAGCGCGCACAAAATCCAGGTTTGAATAGGCACGCACAAAACTATTTCCTTATAAAGGAGATTCTTCATCGTTCCTCCCTCTTTCGTTGGCGATCATGATTTCTTCTAGCGAAGAAGCGGTTATCTCTTCTAGCAAGAAAAGCCCTTCGTTATCTTTCGTAATAACCCCTTCATAATGGTCTTGGCTCGCGCGGAGATGGAGGATGGCTTTCTTCTTTTCTTCCGTTAACGAAGAAAGCAAGCCTCTTACATGACGATAATTCTCCTTAAAGGAAGCTAAATCGCTAAAAGCGATGATCGCCCCCTCTCGAATATAGATGATATCGTCGGCGCACGCCTCCAAATCGGAAATGACATGGGTGGAAAAGAGAATCGCCACTTTCTTTTTCTTAGCGATCTCTTTAAGGACGTCAAGCAATTCGTCGCGGCTCACCGGATCAAGGCCACTGGTTGGCTCATCAAGCAAAAGGACTTTGGCGTCATGGCTTAAGGCCAACGCCAAGGCGTATTTCACCTTCATTCCGTTAGAAAGTTCCTTGATTCTTTTGTTTTCGTCAAGGGAGAAGAATCGAAGCCATTTTCGGTACAGTTCTTCGTTCCAGCTCTTGTAGAAGCGTTTGCTGACGTTGGTGATGTTACGCAGGCGCTTGGCGGGGTAGAAGTCGGCGCCGCCGAAAAGCACCCCGACCTCGTTTCTTAATGCCGTTTCGTTATCTTTGCTATCGACGCCATTAAAATAGACGTGGCCGCTATCGGATGGAATGAGGCCTAGAATGGCTTTGATGGTGGTGGTTTTTCCCGCTCCGTTACGTCCGATGAATCCGGTTATCGTTCCAGGCGTCAAGGAAAAAGAAACGTTTTTCAAAGAAAAGCCTTTGTAGCTTTTAGAAAGGGAATCGACGACTAATATCGGTTCGTTCATTTTTTCTCCATATAGCGGCGTTCGGCGATTACGCATTAAATCATTCGTAACCGACGATTATGAACATCATAGCCGTTTCGCCCCAGAAAGCCAATGAGACGGGCGATTTTTCGTTGCTGAGTCTAGGGCGGCTTTGATTGGAAAAATGCAAAATATATTCAAGAAAAGGCGTATGTTGAGTAGAAAAATTTATCAGAAAATTCAAGATTGGCGCGATAAAAGCGATTCCGCTTTGTTGATAGACGGCGCCCGCCAAGTTGGGAAAACAACAACGATCAGAGAATTCCTGAAAAAATCCGGCGATGATTATGTAGAGATAAATTTATTGGAGAATTCATTGGCGCTAGAATCCTTTAACACCTCGACGGACGCCTCTGAATTATTGCTTAAACTCTCGGCTTTGGCAAAGAAACCAATTAAGCCGAAGACGATTCTTTTCATCGACGAAATCCAAGAGGCGCAGGATGCGATAACGCCTATTAAATTTTTGGTTGCGTCGCGGAAGTGCCGTTTCGTGTTTTCGGGGGTCTTTATTGGGGATCAAATTGCAAAACGTCGCCTCTTTGCCGGTTGGCTTTTTAGAGGTTTTGCAGATGTTCCCTATGGATTTCGAAGAATTCGCTGAGGCGTTAGGGGTTTCTTCCGATGTTTTCTCATATCTCAATGAGTAATTTTCGAAGAAGAAAAAGGTAGACGAGACGATTCACAAACAGATGCTCTCTCTTTTTCGGACGTATTTGGTGGTCGGTGGAATGCCAAAAGCCGTTTTTGAATTCGTACGAACGAATGATATCAACTATGTCAATCGTGCGCTTAGGGAAATAGATTATGGTTACCGCAAGGACGTCTTCAAATATCAAAAAGAGAACAAACTGTTTATTCAAGACATTTATGATTTGATACCAAGCGAATTAAATCACCAAAACAAACGCTTTATTTTGAAGAATTTGAATGAAAAGCTCGCTTTTATAAATACGAATCCTCTTTTGCGTGGCTAAAGGACAGCGGTATCGGATTATTCGCATATAACGTCGACAATCCCGTCTATCCGTTATTGGCTGGCAAAGAAAGGACGTTGTTCAAATTGTTCTTATGCGATGTGGGGCTATTGACGTATAAGCTTTATGAAGGCAGTCAGGTTGCCATATTAAATGATTCTGCTTCCCTTAATTACGGCGCGGTTTACGAAGC
>CAVKTU010000089.1:0-5434 GCA_963659395.1 Holdemanella sp.
TGCCCGACGGTGGCGATAGGAAGATCTTTGGTCAATGGCTCTTTCTTCAAATAATCGATGATGAGGGAGAAAGCCTTGGCCCATAGCGATAACGTTCCGTAAGAATCGCCCTTCTTATGATCGACATCGGGGAAAAGCGAATTCATCCCATAACGGAAGCCTTTCTTATCTTCGGCTACTTCCGAAGTAAGGAAAGCGGCGCAGGCATAGCCCCTGGCGAGGATTGTTTCAACAGGATAAAAGGAACTTTTGTCTTCGCGATTGGGGTCGATTTCCTTCTTGGAGATATAGCCGACGGGGCGGTTACAGAGGAAAAGGAAGATGCCTTTGGCTTTCTTAGGCATAAATAAATCGAAACCAAAAGACGTATAAAGCCCGTTTCTTTCTAAATGAACGCGCAAGTCTTTCCTTTTTGCGCCACCTAAGACGTTTTCGAAGGAATCGATCAATTCATAATAAACCTTGACGTCGTCGAAAGAAGGGAGATGGCCGTATACGTTATCGAGAAAGAATTTTTTGATGGCTGCCTTATCCATATCAGGCCTCCTTCTTGCGAAGATGATATACGAGAAAGAGGGGCAACGAAACCCTTTCAAGCGATAAGTCGTCATTAGAAGGGGAAATTGGCGAAAAAAAGTTATCATTTTCCTTCTTTTTGATAGATGCCCTTCTTTAAAAACCGGCGGCGGGGGACTATATTATTTCTAGATTTGCGAGGTTATTTCATGGTCGAACGACTTCTACACCCCCCCATATCTAACAAGGCGATTCTCGATTCGGAATCCAATCATTACCTTAAAGCGACCTTCCATCAAGCCAACCGTGACTTTTTAGGCTACCATGGCCACACGTTCTGGGAATTCTTTTTGGTGACGAAGGGTTCTTATAACCATAACCTTAACGGCACCAAGATGCAGATGCATCAGGGCATGGCCTATCTCATCCGCCCATGCGATTACCATTCGATCGTCCAAAACGAGGAGAATTCCTCTTGCTTGTTCATCACCGTAACGATCGAGAACATGAAAGGGGCGTGCTTGACCCTCTCTAAGGACCTTTATGAATTCTTGATGGGCAAAGCCTCCTTGCCCTGTTCTTTGGCCGACCACCAGATCCGCAAGCTTTTGGATTTATGCTTCTACATTCAGGCGCGGCTTAGCGGCGACCCTAAGGAATTGGAGCTTCCTTCTTCCTTGTTGGTCCTTAATGTTCTAAGCACCGTCATCGATCAGAATTATGTCTTTAGCGATAGCAAACCCGACTGGTTGCTCGATTTATTAAGGAAGATCCAGGCCCCCGAGAATCGGGCATGGCATGTAAGCGACGTCATGGAAAGCGCCAATTATTCCCATTCCCACGTTTCCCGTTCCTTCCAGAAATACATGGGCTGCTCCATCATCGACTATATTTCCGAGGTGAAGATGCAAAACGCCGGCGATTTCCTCATCTATTCGGATATGACGATCTATGAGATATCGAGCGCCCTCGGCTATAAATCGCCGACGAATTTCTCCGCCGTCTTCAAAGCGGCCTATGGCCTTTCGCCGGCGCAATATCGCAAATTGAAGCAAGTTCAGAAAGTCGCTCCGAAAGAATAAGGGCTTTTCGCAGGGGATTTTGCATTTTTCGCCCCTCTAAAGGCTCTTATTCTTTCTTTTCGGCGGTCGTATCGTAGATATAAGCGATTCCGATTCCCAAAACGAAGATCGGGGCCAAATGGGTATAGGCGCTTAGCACGCTTAAGGCGGCCGCTTGCGGCAAGCCGTTTTGGACGAAGGAGATGACATCGGATATGAAGCTGATGGCCTGAATGGCAATTAAGGCGGTCATCGCGATGATAAGGAGCATTTTCTTCGTAAAGAGATGACGGCTAGGCAAAAAGGCGCCGATGGCGCCTGCCAAGACCAAAAGGACGAAAATCATTATGGAAGCGATTCCCCAGCCATTAAGGCTTACGCTAGCGGGATCGCTAAAAAGAGGGATAAGGCCGTTTAATAAAAGGGTCAATGATAATAGCGACGCGATAGCGCCGACCATGGCGAAGGAAAGGAAAGAATCGTCGTGACAAGCGGCGTAGAGGCCGAAGCTGCCGAATATGAGCCCTATGAGGCTAGCGACGCAAGATAGGATCATCTCGCTACGCTCCGTCTCGCTTTTCGTCCCTATGGCTATCGCGAAGGAGACGACAAGCAAGGTTAAGAAAACGCCTAGGGCGGTTAGGTAATAGGCGCCAATCAGTTTTCGGTTTGCTTTGTAGCGAATTTTTTCCATCGCATAGAGTTTATATGCTTACGAGGGAAAGTCACTCTTTTTTGTGTTGGTTTGATGAAAACAATAATGGACTCAAAAAACTCTCAAAACGAGAAAAACTTGCTCAAAAACGTTGAGAAATTGATAAGCAAGATCGATGGTGTTTTCTCACTATCACCGATATGAATAAGGGTGCATAAGAAATTGGCCACAAGCCAGGCGATGATTTGAAAGATTTGGTTCTTACAAAGTCGTTGTCACCGATAATTTAGGCAACACCAGAACCTATACTTTCACCCTTGAGTTCCAAATGAACGCCTGGGCTATCGCGCTGATATCGGTGGGAGTGCTTGCGACTCTAGCAGTCGTCGCCTTCATCGTCATGAAAAGGAAGAAGGTGTCCAAAAAAATAATCCAAAAGAAAAGAATGCGTTATGCCTTCTAAAAGAATGAACGATTTTCAAATGTGAGTTTGAACCCATGATAAGAAATCAAGGTAAGAAACTTTTCCTGAAGCCAATGATAAGAATTCATCTATCATTTCATCGTTAGTCGCCAACAAAGTGATGTTGTTGTACTTAAGGCCTACATCGAGCACTTTTGCGGCGATCCTTTTGTTGCTGTCATAAAACGGATGATCCATGGCGAGCCCAAATGACAACCTTGCTATCTTATCGACTGGACTTGGATACAGATCGGATGAATCAAATGTTTGAAGTGGCGCATTAAGCGCTGATTCAAGCATGCCTTCATCCCTGATTCCATCGCTTCCTCCGAATTTGAGGATTAACTTGCTATGAAGATAGACAATATCATCTTTTGAGAAGTAGAACATTACTTGGCTAATTCCTCATAGGCTTTCTTATATTTATTGTCCGATTCTTCAGACAATTTATCGAGGGTATTCCTATCCATGAATTGGACGGTTGGATTCTTTGAAATCTTAAAAGGAATTGATTGCTCTCTTACGGCTTGCTTGGCAAACATGTTGAATGCTGCGTTCATTGTCAAACCGAGTTCGGAAAATAATTTCTCCGCATTCTTCTTATCATTTACATCCATTCTGATTGTTACGTTTACGCTTGCCATGTTAGCACCTCCATATCTACATTTATTATAGCAAAATATACAAAACAGTAAATGCAAAACATGTGCTAATTATGGGTATTATAGCTATTATCACCTACCTAATAAAATCGGAACGGGATAGAATCTGTGGAACAAATTGCTCCTATCGGATAAACCGTTCGGTTTCGGTTAGATACCTACGCAAAGCTTTTATGAAGGGAAATTCCATTCCCTTTGAGTGAAATGACTAACTCACATCTATATGTTTAAGGAGGTAATCGTTTGAACAATATTTTATCTGTACATTTTAATCCTCGTTGAACCGATACTCGGGAAAACGAATACATCTTTAGAGTTGGTAAAAAAACGGGTATTGAAAGGTTTCGAAATAGCGATGTTATTTTTGTCACCGGTTTGGCGGTGAAAATGAGATACGTTGAATTTGTTTTTTGGTACAATATTTTTGCCAAACTAAGTGAAGTCAGTGGGAAGGCTTACTTAGGCAAGTTTGGCGACTGATCCCCTTGTAGCCTTCCCACTGACTGCAGGGAGAACGTCGCCATGAAAAAAAGAAAGACTTTTTTGCGTGTTCGGATATTTTTGTTGTGCTTTCCGTCTCTGTGATCTCTGACAAACTGAGCACAATCCGAAAGGATAGATGACGTAACCCTCTTCATCCATGATGCGGACAAATCACATGCTTGTTAGAACGGAAAGAGAATGTGAATGACAAGGCCATCCGATCCTATCCCAAGACAGATAGCCTTGATGCAAGGCTCTGTTTCGTCTTGTAGAGACTATGGCTGATTTGCAGATATGGAGATGATAGGGAAATTCAGATCCAGTTTTCGGAGATTATAGAATCGGAGAAAACAGTATATTTTCAGAAAAAGCATAAGAAAAACGCTAAATGAGAGAAGGCATTAGCAACACGATTCTCCCTTAATGCGAGAACAGTAAAACTTAGTTTTATGAGTGCAATCATTACGATAGATGGAGACTAAAATATATCTCCTATAGAAATATCACTGAATTGATAAGGATATCAGAAAGTGTCTTTTGATAGTTGGCACTTTGTTGGCACATCACTTTGTATAATCTTTCCCTAGAAAGAGGAAAACAAAATGAAAAAACATCTGAAGTCTATTCTTCCGTTATTGATGATCTTTGCTCCCTTTGCCATGACTGGATGTGGCAATACGGTAAGCGAGTCGGTTGACAATATCTCTTATACCGTGAAAAAGGAGCCGACCTGTACTGAGACTGGCCTAAAGGAAGGATATGACAAGGATGGAAACCTTGTCACTCAGACAATTCCCGCCTTAGGTCATGACTATGATAGTGGTGTGATTACAACAGAGCCGACCTGTGAAGAGAAGGGGGTAAAGACTTTTACCTGTTCCCGCTGCAGTGAGACAAAAACAGAAGAGATCGATGCTTTAGGCCATATTATTTCCAATGAGTATCTCTACAGTCCTACTTCCCACTATAATGAATGCACCCGCTGTCATAAGCATTTCCATGAGGCAGGACATAACTTCCAGTATCGGAAATCGACAAATATGAAACCGATTGACTATTTCCCGTATGGATTTAGTGAGCTTTCTGGCGATTTCGCTATCACTTGGGGTAAGGACGAGAACTTAGAACTGACGATGGGTGTTGTCAACGAATATTCCTGCTCTACCTGTCATGCGACACTGTATAAGGCGGAATTCCTGACGGAATACGTCTATACATATGGAAACGGGGCGAAGAAGGAAGTTCATTACACTTATGATGACTATAACATCAGCAAGGTAGAGGAAGGATCCTTTTCCGATGGCGTTATGACAAGCGGTTTCATCTATGAGTTCGGTTATGATGAGAACAGTATGACTATAAGCAAATACAATAAGGTAAAGGATAAAGATCCCGCCCTTACGAATAAAGCCGTCATCTACTCTAATGACCATAAAGCAACGAGAATCGAACAGACTAATTACAATTCCGGTAAGGAATCCAGTTATGTCGATCTCGACTTTACCTATAATGAGAAAGGGGAGATAACGAGGATGATCACGACTACTCATTATCCGGAATCGACATCCAAGATGATAGAGAACGATCAGTTCCT
>CAVKTU010000090.1:0-5387 GCA_963659395.1 Holdemanella sp.
CTTTTGAGGATATCGTAAATAAACATATGTATAAAGCCTATCTCAATTCTTCTTTTTACGAAGAAGGTGACGATTCTTGTGACATTAAAGTTCGGGGTTATTCGAAGATAACGCCCAAACTAAAAGATGGCTCCTTGCTGCTAGAAGGGGAGATGACCGATACCAAAACAATTAAAAGGGCTTTGAAGATGGACGCCGATTCATCGGGTGCCGAATACATTTATAACAACGACTCAAAATATAACCCCAAAGTCTTGAAGATAGTTGGCATTTTGCGTCCCTCTAAGAACAGCTATATACAACTTATGCCCACATCTATTGGCTATTTATCGTCTTTGACCGAGGAATTCGCCGCGGACGCCGAGCAAAACTGTGGCTTTTTGCACGATGATTCCGAAAGCGCTTGGTACATCCCTACCGGCGTCTCCGTTTCGTCGGGAACTTTAAAATACGATGAGAAAAACGATGGGCGGGTAGCTATCGAGAACGCCTTTAACGCCATTCTAAAAACGATTGGCGATGGCGGGGAGTTAAGCGTCTCCTCCGTTTCATCGTTGGCGAGCGCCTTAAATTACACATATTTCAACGTTGCTCAAAAAGACGTTGGCGCCGGTTATTATTCGGTGATTGGGGCGAGCGCTTATTTAAGCGACGCCAGAAAGATCGGCAAGGATTTTCGTGGTGATTTGGTGGGGCGGTTGGTTGATCGACTAACCAATGGCGACGCGAAAACGAAGAAAGCCGCTTCGATGGCGTTCTTAGAAAGGATCCTCGAATCGAGTTTTTATCAAAACGGTCACGAAAAGGACACTTACGACATTGATTCCGAGAATATCGACACGGATTTCAATATCATGGATCTCATCGCTTATTTCCAATCGTATTCGCTGATAACATCCATTCTTATCTTTCCCACGGCTTTGACGACGAAAGGGGAACTTCTATCTATATTAGATCAATATAACGAAGGAAAAGAAGAGAGCAAAAAGATTTATTACACCGACATCATGACGACATTCACCTCTTCTTTGTCAACGCTCATCGAGGTGCTTTCTAGTGTCCTTGTCGTTTTCGCTTCGATTTCTTTGGTCGTTTCTAGTATCATGACGGCGATCGTTACTTATGTATCGGTGATTGAACGAACGAAGGAAATTGGCGTTTTGCGAGCTTGCGGAGCCAGAAAAAAAGACGTTGGACGCCTTTTTGAGGCGGAATGTGTGATTATTGGTTTTGCTGCTGGGCTTATTGGCGTTCTTTTTGCTTATTTAATGAGCGCCCCCATCAACCTTGTTATCGATCACATTTATCCTGACAACGGCTTAAATAGCATCGCTTCGCTTCACCCCGTCCATGCCGTCGTTTTGGTTGCCGTATCTATTTTCTTGGCTTTTATATCCGGACTGATCCCAGCGCGAGTCGGAGCTAAGAAGGATCCTGTGGCCGCTTTAAGGACGGAATGAATATGAGCAAAAAAAGCGAATTGGAAGCAAAGATAGCAAAAGCCGAACCCATCTATCCGGATTTTGCGGTCGGCTTAACCGATAAACAAATAGAGGCAAGGAAGAAGGAGGGGCTTTCCAACAATGTTCCGAAGAAAGTTACTAAGACTTATTGGGGGATTCTCTTCGATAACGTATTCACTTTCTTCAATCTTATTTATTTTGTTTTGGCTATTTTGATGGCTTATGGAAAAACGCCGCTTTCCTCGTTTTTCTTTTTGCTTCCGATTGTCGGCAACATCGTTATTGGGCTTATAACGGATATTCGGGCCAGACGATTGGTGGATAAGCTAAGACTGGTTACTAACCCTAAAGTTCGCGTTGTTAGAGGCGGCAAAGAAACGGAAATTGATGTGCGGGACCTTCTCTTAAGCGACATCGTTATTTTGCAAGCTGGCGATCAGGTTCCTGCCGACGCTATCGTCGTTAATGGGCGCCTTTCCATGAATAAAGCGCTAGTCACGGGTGAATCGGCCAAAGTGGAGAAGAAGGTTGGCGATAACGTCCTCTCTGGCACTTTTGTTCAAGCTGGCAAAGCATATGTGCGTGTGGTTAAAGTTGGCATCGCCAATTATGCGGAAGGTCTTCAAAATAGCGCCAAAAGGTTCGCTCGCCCTAAAAGTGAGCTTAAGGCGTCTTTTTTCCTTATCTTCACCACGACCGGAATTATCGCCATTCTATTCGGCCTTGTTCAATTGCTTATTTGGTTAGCTCAAAACGACTGGGTGGTCGATTATGCGAAATATCAAGAATTCGTTAAAGGGCTATCTGGCTCGTTGGTGGCGATGATTCCTGCTGGTTTATATCTTTTAACGTCTTTGACGCTAGGTATCGGCGTCCTTTCCTTGGCCAAAAAAAGAATGAACGTCCAAGAACTTTATTGCATAGAGATGTTGGCTAGGGTTGACACCATTTGTTTCGACAAAACAGGGACTTTAACTGATGGCAACCTCGCTTTTGGGGAGATTTATTGTTTTGGCGAGGAAACGGAGGCTGAGATTAAAGAATCATTAAAATCGTTGGTCGCCGCCACCGGAGACGACAACGCGACCGCCAAAGCAATCAAAGCGCTAGACGTTTCTGATGTATGGGAGGCTAGCGCCAACATCCCTTTCGACTCTGCCCGTAAATATAGCGCTGCTTCGTTTGTCAAAAAGGGGACGTTCGTGCTTGGGGCGCCGGGTTTTGTCGATGCCAAGAAAAACGATTATGCCGAAATCAGGATTGAAAAGCTGTCTGATCGCGGTTATCGCGTATTGGGCTTGTATCATAGCGATTCAATGATAAAAAACGACAAAATCCCTGCAAAACTGGACTTAATTGCCATAATATCGCTTTCTGATCATATCAAAGAAGACGCTAAGGCGAACATCGAATGGTTTAAGAACAACGATGTTGCCATCAAAGTCATAAGCGGAGATAACCCGATGACCGTTAGCGAAATAGCAGGCCTTGTTGGGGTGCCTAGTGCCGCTCGTTATATATCGTTACAAGGGGTCAAAGACGAGGAAATCCCCTCGCTTGCGGATAAATATTCTGTCTTTGGGCGGGTGAGCCCCGAACAAAAGGCTTTGTTGATTGAGGCGCTTCAAAAGAATGGGCATAAAGTCGCGATGACGGGCGACGGCGTTAATGATATTTTGGCCCTTAAAAAAGCTGATTGCTCTATCGCTATGGCTTCCGGTTCTAGTGCCGCTCAGAATGTTTCGCACATCGTTTCGCTAGATAATGATTTCTCTAAATTGCCAGATGTCGTAAGCGAAGGCCGCCGCGTTATTAATAACCTCCAAAGAACGGCCGCGTTATTTTTGTCGAAAACACTGTTTGCCATCACGATTACCGTCACCTTTCTTGTCGCCAGCCTTATTAATGAGGCTGAACATTACCCATTTACGACTTCGAACATGATTCTTTGGGAGCTTTTCACAATTGGGATTGGTGGTTTCTTATTAGCTCTGCAACCATCGAATGAGCGGCTTAAGGGCAATTTCATGAAATTCATTATTACGCACGCCATACCTTCGGGGCTTATGGAAATGCTCTCCGTGTTGGTTGTTTTCTCTATTCATTGGGCCAATCCGTCTTTCTTAAGTTTCGAACAGGCGACGGCCATTGCCGTCATGGTCTTTAGCTTCTTAAGCTATCTGACCCTCTATATCGTTTCGATGCCGTTAGATAAATATCGAATAATCGTTTTCCTGACGCTTGCTGTTTTAGGCGCCGGCTTCTTCTTGTTAGACCGTTTTGGTCCGTTTGGCTTATGGTCAATTAAATATGTTGGGATTGACTGGAGCAAAACGTTTTTGGCCGTTGGATCCTACTTGGTATGCGGATTGTTATACTTAATCAGCGTCTATGTTATTAGATACATCGAAAAAAAGAGGGCGCGTATATGAGGATTGGCGAAAAAATTCAGAAGGCTTTGGGTTTGGGTTTGCCGGTGGTAGCGCTTGAAAGCACCATCATTTCGCATGGGATGCCCTATCCTAAAAATGTGGAAACCGCTTTGGCGGTCGAGAAGAAAGTTCGCGAATTCGGCGCAGAGCCTGCCACGATTGGAATTATCGATGGCGAACCGGTAATTGGAATGTCGGAAGAGGAAATTGAGGAATTTGGCAAGCGCAAAGGCATTAAAAAAGTCTCCAAAAGAGATTTGCCGATCGTGATGGCCCAACAGGAATGGGGGGCTACGACCGTTTCCGCGACGATTCTAATTGCCGAAAAAGCGGGGATTGAGGTTTTTGTTACCGGTGGAATCGGGGGCGTTCATCGCGGCGCTTCGGAAACATGGGATGTTTCGCGCGATTTATACGAACTCGGTGAAAGAAACATTACGGTGGTTTGCGCCGGTGCCAAAGCCATTTTGGATATACCGAAAACCCTGGAGGTGCTAGAAAGCCAGGGGGTGAGCGTTCTTTCCTATCAAAGCGAGACGTTTGCCAATTTCTATTGTCGTGAGACAAAACATGGGGTTGATATGGTTTTTGCTACGCCCCTCGAAGCCGCCCAAGTGATAAAAGCAAAGCGAGAATTTTCTTTAAGCGGCGGCATTTTGATTTCTAACCCCTGCCCTGAAGAATATGCGATGCCGCATGAGAAGATTGACGCCATAATCGAAGAGGCGGTTTCCGAGGCAGATAAGCAAAACATCAAAGGCAAGAATATCACGCCGTTTTTGCTCCGAAGGATTACAGAATTAACGGGCGGCGAATCATTAGAAACGAATATCAAATTGGTATTAAATAACGCCGCGTTGGGGGCGCAAATAGCCGCCCAATATGCCAAAATAAGAAACGGATAAGAAAATGGTCACCGAAGCTAAATTTAAAAAAGCGCTCAAAGAGATGATGCTGACTTTGCCGTTAGAGGAAATCAACGTCACTGCTCTTTGCAAAAAATGCGGATGCCACCGGCAGACTTTTTATTACCACTTCCAAGATATTTACGACTTGTTGGCCGCGTTCTTTTTGAATGAGAAGGTGCCGGGGCTTCAGGAGGCAGACGAGGTCGAGAAGGTTTTGATGGCATTGGTGGAATATTCGAAAAACAATTTCGCCTTCCTTCGTTCTTCTTATAGCAGCGCCGCCCACGATTTGGTGGACGATTTCTTCTTCAACAAGCTAATCAATAAGATATTTAACATTCTCACCACGAAGAACAATTATCGTTTATCGACGAATGGCTATCGTGCGGTAGCCAGGCGGTTCTCTAAATATGTGGCCGATGAATTCGGATACCATTTTAAAGATCCATCGATGAGTGATGTGAAGTTTGAAAAGAGCATGAAGAAATTTGCCAAAGCGTCTCTTTTGACGGTTTTTCCTGCTCTTATAAGCTTAGCTAAGGAAGAAAAGAAAAAATGATGAATTTCGATTTTTCCCTGCAAAC
>CAVKTU010000091.1:0-5258 GCA_963659395.1 Holdemanella sp.
GGGTATTTGTATGTTTCCGCAAACGGCCTTAGCGACGATACCACTGATTCTGGTGTTGGCATTCAAGACGCCAAAGGGATCGCGATAATTTCTGCCCACATCATTGTCACCAATAGCGTCTCCCACGCCCTTAACGCCAAAGCGGGCCTTACGATAACCTCCGCCAAATTGTCTTTGGCCTCCGCTAAGGACGCCATCCATTCCAAGGAAGGCGGCGTGACGATGACGGGGTCTGTATTTAACGCCTTCACGAAAGGGGATGGCATCGATGCCTTGACCGACGTGAGGATCGAAGATTCCCAAATCCACGTCGAAACGGTAGGGGAATATGTCCTTTATGATTCCTCCGTCGATGACGAGGAAACGGAAGAGGATGCCCGTTACGTCTATCAAAACGGCTCCTATAAGAAAGTCTCTAGCGACAACATAAGCCGGTATAACAAACGTTATTATCTGGCTCAGAAATGCAAAGGCTTCAAAACGGAAGGGGCTTTGAATATCGATGGCGGTCAATATTATTTCCAAACGGCCGACGATGGCCTTGCTAGCGATAGCTCTATCGCCATCAAAGACGGCGAATTCTCCTTCGATACCCTTGATCAAGCCATTAACACCGACGGGACCTTAACCATCGGCGAGGAAGGATCCTCGCTTACGCCTAAAATCATCGTAGGAAGCTCTTTCGAAGGCATCCAAGGCGGACAGATCGATTTCTATGGTTCCTACGTCTATATCCTTAGCGATGACGATGGCATCAACGCCACTAGCGATACCCTCACCGACATCGCGATGAATTTCCATGATGGCGCGAAAATCTATATCAATGCCGAAGGGGATGGTATCGATTCTAATGGCAGTGTGACGATCGATGGCGGCGACTTGTATGTTTTCGGGCCCACTAGCGGCGGCGATTCATCGCTAGATTCCGATAGCAAAATCTCCTATCAAAGCGGCAACATATTCGCCTTCTCCGAACAAGGGATGGTAGAGACGCCAAGCACCGACAAGATGAACGTCGTTAGCCTCAATCTTGGCTCCTATAGCGCTTCCTCGTCCTTAGGTTTCTTCGTTGACGATAACGAATTCTCCGCCATTTTGCCAAAGGCTTATTCGAAGCTAAACGTCATCATCGGCGGCGATAGCCTCAGTAGCGGTAGCACCATGAAGATCGGAACGATATCTTCTAGCGAAGCGACCTTCGTTAACGGCTTCTATGTCGGGGCGAAGAAATCGGCGTATGAAGAAGTGGCTAACGTCAATATCTCTAATGGGCTTACCACTTATGGCTCCTCAAGCGGAGGCCATGGAGGCGGCAATCCTGGAGGTAATCCGGGCGGCGGACCTAGGTAAATGGTAGCAATAAGAAATATTGGGTAACAAAATCATCACTTAATAACTGATATATTAGATGAAAAAGCGCAATCGATAACCTTTATCCCGAGAACGATATTCAAGACGTAAGGCAATACACGATGATTGCGCTTTTTCGATATTTCGGCGATTTGATGATTGCGCTTTTTCATATATTCATTTCTATAGCATTACGAAAAACGCGATATTATCAGACTTTTTTGTCTCATAGGCAGCGATAGAAGATGATTTTTACGATTAGCGATCGCTTTGAACGCTCTCGTCATGACCTTCGAGAGTTGCCTGCTTGCACGCTTGTCAAAACAAAGGCTTAAACTATAATCACCAGCTCTTCTTAATGATTTAAAAAACACTATAAGTTGCCGCTTTTGTTCTCTTTGGCCTCATTTTTGCTTTTCTTTTCTTTGCGATATTGTGAGGGAGAGACGCCATAATGCTTACGGAAGACGTGGTTGAAGTGGGAATTCGATTCATAGCCGAGATGGGCGGCGATTTCGTTGATGGGGAGATCGCTATGGAGGAGATAGTCGTGGGCGACGTTCATTTTGACCACGGCCAAATAGGAAACAAGAGGCATGCCCATATAATGTTTAAAGAGGTTGGCGAAACGCGCATGGGAATAATTGACGCGAGAAAGGACGTCGTTTACTCCCCAAAAGGCGTTTTCGGGGCGTTGCATCTCCGCCAAGATCTCGTTAAGCCATTTCGGTCGCTCGTTCTCGAAAAGAATGTCTTGCTCGAAGACGATGGAAAGGATGTCGTTTAAGAGCAATTGGGAATAGAGCTTATATTCGTCGTCGCCATCTAGCTTGCCAAAGCGTAATAAATTGCAGACATCGGTGATTTTCTTTATCTGTCGGGGAGAAAGGAAGACTTCGAGGACCTTGGGTTTCTTTAGCTCCGCCATCATCAAAGGCGAAATGAATGAGCATGTATTAAGCATCGCCTCTGATTGAATGAGGATATTGAGATGACCCGATCTCTCTTCCTCGTTAAAAATGGCGTGGCGGTCCTCAGGGCGAATCAAATAGCCGTTACCGACATTGGCCTTCAGGGTGAGACCGTTGATTTCATGGCGGTAGCAGCCATCGGTTATGATCATGAATTCCCAGTAATCGTGTGTGTGAAAATAGGGGTAGTCGCGGTAAATTTGATGAGAGGCTAAAGGGTAGGAAGGATTATCCGCATCAAACTTAAAGTAATTCATGCTTCTATCTTATCCTTCCGATGGCGTTTGGAGAATGACAAATTACAAAAAAACATAAGAAAAGTTTTCGAAAACATAGCGATTGTATGACATTTTGATTTTTATTGATAAAAAACAACAAATCTGTGACACGATAGGGCATTTTGCGGGAAAGGCGTTTCATCAAAGCTTCCTCTCAAGAGAGAGCGGTGAACACTAGGCGCAATGCTCTCCTAACGAAAAAACACAATGAATAGATGGTTGTATGGTGGGTGAAATAGTGTGGATAGATGGGATAATCGCCCTTTGCTGACGCGGCTTATGATCAACGTCGCCACACCTGCTTATAAATAAGATGGATAAAAAACGACAAAACTTTAAGTAGTTTCTACAAAAAGGGGATTGGGCGGATACATAGAATATACGTGATTGAAACCCCTTTCAGAAGCAAAGGATCCCTATAAAGGAGAAAGAAATGAAAATCAAAAACGTGATTCTATGTCTCAGTTCTGTTGCGTTACTCGCCTCTTGCGGCGGAACGAAGCAACCCAAAGATAGCCAAGATAGCGCCTCTGCTGGCAAGACCGTTCTTCTAGTCGCGACCTATGAGGGCGGGCTTGGCACTAACTGGCTTCAAAGTTTGGCCAACCGCTTCCAAGAAGATTACAAAGATGTTTCTTTTGAAGAGGGCAAGAAGGGCGTCAGCGTTCGCGTCCTTTCCTCCCGTGGCTATAACGGTGTCACTCTTTTAAGCGGCGCCCTTGAGCAAGACGTCTATTTCACCGAAGACGTTTCCTATTTTGACCACGTCAATAAAGGCAATTTCCTCGATATCAGCTCCATCGTCACCGAAAAACTTACCGAATTCGGAGAAAGCAAATCCATCGAGGACAAGCTTTCTTCGGAAATGAAGGGCTACCTCAAGGCCAAAGATGGCAAGTATTATGGCATCCCTTTCTATGATGGGCTTTACGGTTTGTTCTACGATTACGATCTTTTTGAGGACAAAAATCTCTTCTTTGACGCTTCGGGGAATTTCGTTTCTTCAAAAACCGACAAGAAATCCGCCGGGCCCAATGGGAAAGAGGGCGATTACGATGACGGCCTACCCGCGACCTACGCTCAATTTTATAGCCTCGTCTCCCGCATCGAGAGTTTAGGGATGCATCCTTTTGCCTCTTCTGGCTCCAACGGGCTTTCTTATATTTATCGCGTCCTTTCCTCCTATTGGAGCGATTTTGAAGGCCTTGCCAATATCAAGGTCAACTATACCCTTGACGGCACCGTCCCCCTTGTGGCCTCCATCAAGGATGGCGTTGCTACCACCGAAGACACCAAAATCGATAACTCCAATGGCTATCTCTTGCAAAAGCAGGAGGGGAAACTTAAAGCGTTGCAGTTTATGAAGACGATAACTCCGCATATGAGCCGTAACGGCGAGAACCAATCTGCCGCCCAGACTAATTTCATTAAGAATTACAACACCGGCTCTGACGAATACGCGATGCTTTTTGACGGATCGTGGTGGGAGAACGAATGCACTAATATCTTTAGCAACTGCGAAATCGCCTATGGCAAAGGCAAAGCCGATAGAAGGTACGGTTTCCTCCCTATCCCCAAAGCCACTGAAGACAAAATCGGGCAAAAGCAGACTTTGTTTAATCAGAACCAATCCTACTGCTTCGTTTCTTACAAAACCAAACTTCCCGAACTTTCCAAACTTTTCCTCCAATACGCTCATACCGACGCCAATCTAAGCGCGTTTACTGCCGAGCTCTCCTTGACCCGCTCCCTCTCTTATGAACTTACCGAAGAAGACGAGGCGAAAACGACTTTCTATGGCCGTAATCTCATCGCCATGAAGAACGATAGCCATATCTTTAGTCCCGTCTCCTCCAACACGAAGGTCATCAACAATTCCTCGACCTTCAACCTCGAAACCTACGCCTGGACGACCGAGATCAATACAAAGACCTATTCCAATCCCTACACCGTCTTCTCCGATTCTTCCACCAGCGGAATAACCGCCGAGGAATATTTCGAAGGCCTGTCGGTTTATAACGGAAAAACACGTTGGGATAATTTGAATGATTGATTATGGAAGATAGTCTTTTGTCTAAAGGAAAATATCGAAAAGCCAAAAGAAAGAAAATCGATTGGCGTGAACTGCTCTTCTACATTTGCCTCATCGCTTTGCCGCTTACACAATTCGCCATTTTCTACATCGGCGTCAATTTCAACGTTATTCTGCTTTCTTTCAAAAGCTATGACACCGTAAGCGGAACCTATTCATGGACGCTTTCGAACTTTTCGAGGGTTTGGAAGGAATTCACGATGAGTTCGATTCTGACCGACGCATTGCTTAATTCTTTGCTGGTTTGGTTCTTCTGCGTGTTGGTAGGCACGACATTGGCGGTTCTTTTCTCCTATTACATTTATATGAAGAAGCCGTTGGGGAAGACCTTCAAATTCATTCTCTTCATCCCTAGCGTTTTGCCTTCCATTTTGTTGGTCATGATTTACAAATACTTCGTCCAAGAAGGCCTTGTGACTTACATCAACGACATCTTTGGAACGAATATGCTTGGGCTATTGGTAGATTCCTCCACCCGTTTCCCGACCATTCTCTTCTACGCCGTTTGGATCGGGTTTGGCTCGCAGGTCCTTCTTTATACTGGCGCTATGGAGCAGATTTCCCCGG
>CAVKTU010000092.1:0-5218 GCA_963659395.1 Holdemanella sp.
GAAAACCCCAAAAAGACGGGGAACACCGTCCATAACGTCTTCAATTTCCTTGACCCCGATTTGCATTGCAACGCCGACGACCAAGAAGCCTACCATCCCGAATGGTTCGCCGATTCGGGGAAGCAACTTTGCTATACCGCCCACGGCGATGACGAATCCTTGGAACTCATGGTCGAGACGGCCTTTAAGACCGTCAAGAAATCGGTGCAAAACAAAACGGGCGCCGAAATCCTTAATTTCACTGACAACGACGTCGGGGATTGCTGCCAATGCGATTCTTGCAAAGCGCAGATCGCCAAAGACGGCGGCACGATCTCTGGCGCCGTCATCCGCTTCGTCAATCGCCTCGATGACAAACTCCAGGAATATTTGGAGGAGGAAGCCGCTAGCACCCATAGCGAGAAGCGCACCATCCATCTGCAGTTTTTCGCCTACCTCTCCTCCATTCAGCCTCCCACCGTCCCCGTGGAGGAGGATCCCTCCCTTAAGATGAATCCCGACGTCTATGTCCTTATCGCGCCTCTCCACGCCAATTTCACCAAGACCTTCTATGACGAGGAAAACGCCTCTTACGCCGAGAATTTTAGGAATTGGCGCAAATACGCCAACCACATCACCGCTTGGCTATACGAGACCGACTACCATCATTACATCTATCCGTATAACACTTATTCCTCGATGATGGCCAATTACCGCTTCGTCAAATCGCAAGGGGCCTCCATCATGTATAACGAGGGGCAACGGTATAACGCCAACGTCACTTGCTTTGGCAAACTCAAGGAATACCTCGATAGCAAGGCGCAATTCGACGTCAACGCCAATTATTCTTCCCTCACCAACAGATTCTTCGCGAATTATTTCCAAGAAGCCTCCGACGTCATGCGCGAATATTACGAGGAATTGATCGGCTGGGAGACGTATCTAGAAAGCAAGCCCGAGGTTTACGGCTTAGGCGGAGGCGTCTATCAGGAAATCGGCAGCAAAGCCGAATACTGGCCCAAGCAAATGCTCTTAGGCTGGCTCGATAAAATGGATAACGCCTACAAGATCATCGAAAAATACAAGACTTCCGATCCTTCGCTTTATAAGACTTTGCAAAAGCACATCCTCATCGAGACGATGTTCCCGCGCTTCGCTTTATGTAACCTCCATGGTAGCACCTACACCCCCGAGGAATTAAAGCAACTTCGTTTGGCTTTCAAGAAAGACGCCGAAGAAATCGGGATGGTCGAGCACATGGAACATTATTTCATCAACGTCGTCTATTCTAGCTGGGGCATTGCCTAAAGGAGGAATGACCATGAAAAAAAGAATCTTCGCCTTCGTTATCAGTAGCCTTCTTTTCGCCTTAGGGTCTTGCTCCTCGGGCTCTTCTGGCCTTTCCGTTTATCCTTATATCGACGATTCGGGCGTAATGGCAGAAAGCGTTTATATGGGATTGCTCGAAAGCCGGGCCTATAGCCCTGATGAGCGGCTGACCTTCACCGTCGATATCGACGATACTTCCCTTCTTACATATGAAGACGGCGCTTTCCATAGCGGTCTAACAGAAGGGCAGGCGGTGGCCACTTTCACGTCCTCTTCCCTCACCTATAAGGTAACCGTAACCATCACCCAAGACGACACCGTACCCGCCTTCGCTATCGAAAGCCAAGCCCTTTCCGTCTATAAAGGGGCAACTTATCTCCTCGATACCTCCCTTTCTTACCGCGATATCGACGTGAGCGATTATGGCCACGAGATAAAGGCGAGCAAAGAAAGCGATAACGGCGCTTCGGAAATCGAAATCGACGGCCATTCCCTTAAAGTCAAAGGATTGAAGGAAGGCACCGATACCTACACCATCTACACCGAATTCGCCGGCTTCACCCTCTCGAAATCCCTATCGGTCTCCGTCAAGAATAACGAAGGCCTCGTCATCTGCGGCAAGAACCTCGTTTATGATAACCTCGGCCCCCATTACACGATCTCGATGTATAAATATAGCGAGAACCCGATCGTCCTTAAGGATGATATTCGCGTCCTTAAAGGCGGTGCGGAAGTGCCGTATGACCGGCTAAGCATCACCTTCGAGGACGCTAGCACCCTTACCTTGAAAGGCGATTCACTGTTGCCTTTAAAGACAGGCAAAACCTCCTTTAACGTCGCCACGGGCGGCGAAAGCATCGCCGTGAACGTCGAAATCTATAAGCCCGTTCTTTCGAACGTCGACTTCGCCCTCAGCGACAACCGCTTCGACCTCGATATGAGCGTTTCCTTCGTTTCGGGCAAACGCTCCTTCACGCCGAATGCTTCTAGGAGCAAAGCGATCGCCCTTCCTGCCGAGGATACGTATCTAGCGGTGGCGAAAGTGGTGGCCAACGGCCAAGAAGTGCCCTTCGATTCCTCTAGCGCCAGTTATGACGCCGCTAGCAAGGAGGCCACTTTGTCCGCTTCCCTCTTCCAAATAAGCAATTTCGGCAAGCAGAACCTAAGCATCTACCTCGAAGCCGCCGATTATATGACTTCCTTTAGCTGCGTCATCGACTTCGTCACCAAATACCTTGAGACATACGCGGATATGTCCACGTATTTCGTGCAGAAATCCGCCAGCGACGTCATTTGGGGGCAATATGTCCTCAAAAACGATTTGGATGGGAAAGGCAAGGAAGCGACGGCGCAGTATTGCTCCCTTAGCCCCGTTAATTATTCCTATGGCTTCCGCGGCATCTTCGATGGGGCGGGGCATTCGATCAAGAATTATAAGAGCAGCCTCTTCGGCTTCTTCTTGGTGATCGGCAATGGTGCCATCATCAAGAACACCGTCTTCGAAGATATCCATTACACCGTCAAGGAGGAGGGTACGGGCTCTCGGCGCGGTCTTTCCTTATTCGGCCGCTTTATCTCCGGCGCCACCCTCGACGGCCTTACCTTCAAACTCGCCTCCGACAGCGTCACCGCCGATCCTTACGCCGTCGGCGGCAAAGGCGACAGCACGGGGCTCTTATGCACGGAGGTTTGCACCTTCAACGTCATCAGGAACCTCACCTTCCATGCCGAAGGCTTCGATATCGCCTCCGTCTTCGGCAAGCAAATACCCAATTCGACCTTCTATAACGTCAACATCTACTGCAAATCGCTTAGCTATATCGGCTCCGATCAATCGGCCGTCGATGGCGTTAAGGTCACCCTCGACTGACATATGATTGATTTATCTTCCAAACTTCTTAGGCAATACGCCGATGCCCTCATCGAGCATCAATTCCTTAATAAGGATCCGTCCATAGACGGCGGGATCTTTTGCCCTGCTTGCAAGGTGATCCATGGCCGCTCGATCGATGCCATCTATGGCCTAGCTGTCGCTTATAAACGCTTCCATGAGGAGAAATACCTTAAGGCCGCAGAGGCTTTGCTCTGCTATTCCTCGAATCTCGTTTGCCTCGATGGCGGCATCTATAACGATCTTCAGACGACCTGGCGCTACACGACCGTCTTCTTCGCGATCGATATAGCGGAGGCTTTGCTCTTCACGAAGGACGTCTTGCCTCCCATTTTCGTCAAAAAGCTTGAAAATCATCTCCTTTCCCACGCGGATTGGCTCTACCATAACCTCGACGAGCATAGCGGCACGAACATCAATTACCCCGTCAACAACGCCTTGGCGATGTATCTGGCGGGCTCTTATCTACATAACGGCGATTATTTGAAACGCGCCGCCCATTTGGCGGAATATTCCTTAGCCCATCTTAGCCCCTCTGGATTCCTAATA
The DNA here is from genome assembly GCA_963659395.1 of Holdemanella sp. Taxonomy (GTDB): domain Bacteria; phylum Bacillota_I; class Bacilli_A; order RFN20; family CAG-826; genus UBA4951. Next base: position 3,749 of record CAVKTU010000092.1, read on the forward strand.
GGGGAGGGCAAACCACATAATAAGGTGACGAAGCGGGGTTGCAATGCCATCGACATCGGCTATAACCTCGAGGAATCCCTTCCCGCCTTAGCCAAATACGCCTATTATTCGAAGAACGAGGGGATGTTGGAGACGGTCTATCAAGCGGCTATCGCCCATTTGGATTTCATCCTTCCCGATGGCGCCATCGACAATTCCTTTGGCTGCCGTAGTTACAAATGGACGTATTATGGCTCGCGGACGTGCGATGGCTTCCTTCCCTTAGCCGTCATCTACGCCAAGAAGGATCCGCGTTTCCTCGAAGCGGCCTATCGCAACTTGGAATTGATGGAACGTTGCTCGATCAAGGGCCTCTTAAGCGGCGGCCCCGATTATAAGAAGCATCACGAGGAGCCTTGCATCCACCATACCTTCGAGCATCTTAACGCCATCGCCTTCGCCTTATCGGCGCCAAGCGAAGGGCCTTTGCCGATGGAAAAACGCGAAATCCCTTCCGATCGCTCATATTTTGCCTATTACCCCGAAATGGATTCTTACCGCGTTGGCACCCCTCATTTCCTTTTCGATATCGCTTGCTATGATGAGAACCTCTCCTATAGCGGCCATCCTAGCGGCGCTAGCCTATCGCTATTATATTCGCGGAAGAAGGGCCCGCTTATCGTCGGAAGCGTCGGCGATTACGAGCTGACCGAGCCCACCAACATGCAAGTCCCTTTGGATACCTTAAGGCATCGCCCCTTGCTTCCTCGTTTCGAGGTCAAAAAGAACGGGAAATTATATTCCTCGGCTTATTTTTCGGAGGCGAAGCGCCTCGATGAGGGAAAATTCTCCTTCCTAACGGGGCTAATGAGCCGCGACGAAGAGAAACTCGAAGGCAGCGATTTCCGTTACGAATACGCCGCCGATGGCGATAAGTTCCGTATCCACATCGATGGCCCTCATCTCGATACGCCTTTCATCTTGCCTTTGGTTAACGGCGAGATACGGGTCAAGAAAGGCAAGATAGTGGGGCAAGAGGAGATTTTCTTCCTAACCCCGGGCTTCCTTGCCGTAGAATATAGGATAGAAAGCGAAGCAAACGAGATCGAAATCGAGATATCCTAGCCATGATCACCATCCAAAACGACTATTTCAAAATCGACACGCCTAACACGACCTATCTCTTCAAAGCCAACCCCCTAGGGATCTTAGAGCATATCTATTACGGGGAAAGGATTCCCGATGAGGCTTCCTACGCCTTTTTGGAAGAGGGAGAGGGTTATGGCTACGGCGTCACGATGAAAAACGACGCCTATTTGATGTATCCCGACCATGCGAGCACCGAATGCTCTTTCAAGGGGCGCGGCGATAACCGCGAATTGCTGATCGAGCTCGATTGCCAAGGCGATTTGGAGAACGAATTCCTTTATCAAGGATATGAAATAATCCATGGTTTCGCCCCTAAAGGGCTACCAAGCGCCAACCATAAAG
>CAVKTU010000093.1:0-5194 GCA_963659395.1 Holdemanella sp.
GCTATAAGGAGATCATCTTGCCGGTTTTCGAATACACCGAAGTCTTTAGCCGCGGCACGGGAGAAGGAAGCGACGTCGTCCGCAAGGAAATGTACACTTTCATCGATAAAGGGGATCGCTCGCTCACCTTACGGCCAGAATTCACGGCGGGAGTGGCGCGTTCGGTGATTTCCAATCGCCTTTACATCAATGAAGACCTGCCTTTGAAACTTTATTACCAAGGTCCTTTGTTCCGTTACGAAAGGCCGCAGCTTGGGCGTTACCGCCAATTCAACCAATTCGGCATCGAAGCCATCGGCGAAGATTCCGCGCGCCTTGACGCTGAGACGATCCTTATCGCCGTCCAATCCTTATCTTTGCTAGGATTCAAAGACATCTCCTTACATATCAATTCCTTAGGGGACGCCGCTTCCCGCGCGGCATATCATGACGCCTTGACCGCCTATTTCTCCGAACATATCGAAGAAATGTGCGACGATTGCAAAGAAAGGCTGCGCCTCAACCCTTTGCGGATCCTTGATTGCAAGGTCCAAAAAGACCAGGAAATAGCGAAAGGGGCTCCCAAAATCTCTTCGTATCTAAGCCAAGAAAGCGAGCAACGCTTCTACGAAACCTTATCCATCCTTAACGACATGGGGGTTTCTTATATTCGTGACGAAAGCCTCGTGAGGGGGCTCGATTACTATAGCGAAGTCGTCTTCGAAGTCCATGCCAAAACCCCTAGCGGCCTCGATTATGGAGCGCTTCTCGGCGGCGGGCACTATTCCTCTCTCTTACGCGATTTAGGCGGCCCCGATCTCCCGGGCGTCGGTTTTGCCATGGGGCTAGAGCGTCTTTGCTCCATTCTTAAGGAAGAAGGGGAGGGAAACGAGGAAATCGACGACGGCATCGATATCTATGTGATGCCAATCGGGAAGGAAAACCTCGAAAACGCCGATCATTTGGCTCAGGAATGCCGCATGTACGGGTATCGAACGGAAGTTCCTTTCGGGTCTTTGAAATTCTCCACCCTTTTCAAGAAAGCGGAAAAGAGGAAAGCCAAATTCGCCCTCATCTTCGGCGATGATGAATTAGCCAAGAAAACGGCTAATCTTAAGAATCTATCCACTAAAACCCAAACGAGCATATCTCTTACGAACCTCGAGGAAGAATTGGAAAAAGCTTTCCGCGAATATGGCGATAGATGCGAACATCACCATGAGGAAGGAGAGAAAGAATGAAAAGAACTGATTATAACGGGAATCTGCGACTTAAAGACGTCGGCAAGAAAGTCGCTTTATATGGCTGGATGGCCACCAGGAGGCACCTCGGCTCCCTTTTGTTCATCGATTTGCGTGACAGCACCGGCATCGTCCAATTGACGATCGACGATCCCTCGAAATTCCCCGACGTCCGTAACGAATACGTCCTTTATGTCGAAGGCGAGGTGCAAAAGAAGGAGCACCCTAACCCCAACTTGCCAACGGGCGAAATCGAGGTCCACGTCTCTAAACTTGTCGTCCTCAACAAAGCGGAGAACCCGCCGTTCATCATTAGCGACGAGACGGACGCCTTGGAGGATACGCGGTTACAATATCGTTATCTCGATATCCGCCGACCCATCACCTTATCGCGGCTCAAAACGCGCGCCAAAATAGCCAAAATAACGCGCGATTATCTCGACGAAAACGGCTTTTTGGAAGTTGAAACCCCGATTTTGAACCTCGCCACCCCCGAAGGGGCACGCGATTATTTGGTGCCTTCGAGGTTGCATCATGGCTCTTTCTACGCCTTGCCGCAGTCGCCGCAGATCTTCAAACAGCTATTGATGGTCGGCGGGGTAGAACGATATTACCAAATCGCCCGTTGCTTCCGCGACGAGGATTTGCGCGCCGACCGCCAGCCCGAATTCACCCAAATCGACGTCGAAACCTCCTTTTTTAACCAAGATGACGTCTTGGCTTTATGCGAGGGGATGTTGGCCCGTTATTTCAAGGAAATCGTCGGATATGACGTCAAATTGCCTCTTCGGAGGATGGATTATTGGGAAGCGATGGATCGCTTCGGAAGCGATAAGCCCGACACCCGTTATGGCCTTGAGATCCGCGATCTGAAAGAAAAACTATCCCTTTCTTCCTTCCCCGCGTTCAAGGAAAGCAAATACGTCAAAGGCCTTCTTATCCCAGGAAAAGCGGCCGAGACAAGCCGCAAACGCCTCGATTACCTCAATATGGAAGCTAAGAAATTCCAGCTTAAGAGCCTCGTTTCGCTAAAGATGGAAGAGGGGCGTTTAGTCGGGTCGTTTACGAAATTCATCGATGAAAGCCTCGAAAAGCGGCTCATCGAAGAAGAAAGGATAAATAACGGCGATTTGCTCTTGGTAGCGGAAAGCGACGATCGGAGAAACATCTCCTTTGGCCTAGGCGCTATCCGCACGATCTTCGCTAAGGAAATGAAGCTCATCCCCGAAAATAGCTACGATCTTTTATGGATCGTCAATTTCCCGATGTTCGATAAAGTTGAAGGAAATGATGGCGGCTATACCGCCGAACACCATCCTTTCACCCGTCCGCGCGACGAAGATCTGCCTTTGCTTGATAGCGAGCCGGAGAAAGTCTTGGCCTACGCCTATGACATCGTCATCAACGGCTACGAAGCAGGGGGAGGAACCCTCCGCATCTACGATCATGACATCCAGCAGAAGATCTTCAAGATCATCGGCCTAAGCGACGAAGAAGTGCGCAAGCGCTTCGGCTGGTTCATCGATGCCTTCAAATACGGCTGCCCGCCCCATGGCGGATTCGCTTTGGGCATGGACCGCTTGGCTATGATCCTTTCGGGTACCGAAAACATCCGCGACGTCATCGCCTTCCCCAAAAACCTCCAAGCCGTCGATCCGATGTCAGGGGCGCCAGGGGAAGTCAAAGAAAAAGACCTCGATGCCGTCGGCATTGCCATCAAAAAAGAGTAATCATCGAAAAAATACATATTGTACAAACTACTAATTAATAACTAAATAAATGCCAAAGGAGACTAAAATGAGCTTCATTGATAAAAAAGAGCGAAATCTTGATTCATTGTCCATCGCCGTCCTCCGCGCCCTATTAATCGATGAGATCAACGCCGCCAAAAGCGGACATCCCGGCATGGCGTTAGACATCGCCCCGGCCCTTTTTTGCCTCTATAAGAACTTTTTGGTTGCCAATCCCAGCCATCCCGAATGGTTCAACCGCGACCGTTTCGTCCTTTCTAGCGGCCATAATAGCGCTTTGCTTTATGCCTTGCTCCATCTATGCGGATATGGCATTTCCCTCGATGACCTCAAAGCTTTCCGACAACTTAATAGCCGCACGCCCGGCCACCCCGAAATCGGCGTGACGCCTGGCGTGGACGCCACGAGCGGTCCTCTTGGCCAAGGGCTCGCCCAAGCCGTCGGCATGGCGATGGCCGAAAAAAAGATCGCCGCTTCTTACCCTGAAGGCGAGCGCCTTTGCTCGCATTTCACCTATTGCTTATGCGGCGATGGATGCTTGGAAGAAGGGATCAGTCAAGAAGCCATCTCTTTGGCGGGCAAATTGCGCCTAAACAAGCTGATTTTGATTTACGACGCCAACCTCAGCACCCTCGACGAACCCACCATCGACAGCATGGACGAAGACATCAAACTACGTTTCATGGCCGCCAAATGGAATGTCTTAGAGGTCAAAGACGGTAACGACGTCGATTCTTTCGTTTCTGCCGTCGCCAAAGCGCGCAAATCATCTTTGTTCCCGACTCTTATCATCGCCCATACGAAAATCGGCTATGGCACCTCCTTCGAAGGCAGCCATCTTTGCCATGGCGCGCCATTAGGGGAGGAGGAAGGCAAGAAAGCCAAAGCCTTCTATGGCTATGACGAGGCCCCTTTCAGCGTTCCGAGCGAAGTTTATGACAATTTGTCCGCTTCTTTCCGAAAGAGAGGGCAAGAAGCTTATATGGCCTATCAAAAGGATTTGGAGGAATATCGCCACACTTATCCTGAAGCCTATAAGGACTTTATGCATTCCCTTGACCGCGACGTTCAAGCCTATTCCTTCGATGATCCCGCCATATTGGATAAAAACGAATCGACGCGAAGCGCCAGCGGGCGTTTCCTTAACGCCTTAGCCAAAGCCGTTCCTTTCACCTTCGGCGGCAGCGCCGACGTCGCTTCGAGCGTCAAAACGCTGATCAAGGGGGAGAAAAATTTCTCTTCCGACGATCCTAGCGCCAAAAACATCGCCTATGGCATCCGCGAATTTGCCATGGCTTCCGCTTCTAACGGCATCGCTTTGCATAAAGGCCTTCTCCCTTATGGCGGCAGTTTCATGATTTTTAGCGATTATATGCGTAACGCCATCCGCATGAGCGCCTTAGAAAGACTACCAGTCATCTATCTTTTCTCCCACGACTCCTTGGCGGTAGGGGAAGATGGCCCCACCCACGAGCCCGTCGAGCAGCTTTCCTCGTTGCGTTTGATCCCAAACCTCCGCGTATATCGACCAGCTGACGCCCGCGAAACCTTCGCCGCTTGGCGAATAGCCTTGCAAAACAAAGAAGATCCGATCGCCATCGTCTTATCGAGGCAGGATTTGCCCAATCTAAGCTCCTCTTCTTATGACGGCGTCGCCAAAGGAGCGTATTTGATCAAGAAGGCCAATAATCCGACCATCAGTCTCTTAGCCAGCGGAAGCGAGGTCTCTTTGGCTTTCGAAGCCGCCTCTTTGCTAGAGGAAAAAGGCGAACAGGTCGACATCGTTTCCGTTCCCGAATTCAAGGGAATCGAGAGAATGAGCGAAAAGGAGCAAGAAGAACTCTTCCGCGTCCCTTACGAAAAGCGTTTCGCCTTAGAGATGGGAAGCCCCGATTTATGGTACCGTTACGCCAAACACGTCAAAGGCGTTTCGAGCTTCGGCGCCTCGGGGAAGGCCAAAGACGTTCTATCCGCCTATGGCTTCGACCTAAATGCGGTGGTCGCTTGGATTTCTTCCCTTTTGTCTCGTTAAGGAGTGCCTTTTTGCTCGCTTTGGATTAAAATCTAATCATGAATTCCTCTTATTATTACCTAAAATCCTACAAACGCTCAGGAAAAATGGGCATTTCCCGCCAGGCCTTCGAAGATATCGCGACCTTGGCCGCCAAAAGCCTCAAGGGCGTAAGCGTCAATCAGAAGCCGACCGGCTTTTTCAAGCTGACC
>CAVKTU010000094.1:0-5184 GCA_963659395.1 Holdemanella sp.
ATGCAGTTTGGCTTGGACAAAATGCGATTTCTATTTAAATGAGCAAAGCGCTAAAATAAAGATTGCATTTTTCTTTTTTCCTCGGACAATCTATCGAATTGGAGGGTATCCCCATGAATAAGAAGAATATCGTTAAGATTACGGCCATCATGTGTGGCAGCGTCGCTTTGTTATCCGCCTGTGGCAATAACGACGACAAACATAAAAGCCAAAGCTTTGCTACCTTAGAAGAAGCCATCGCCTTGATGGATCATAATTTCTCAGTGGACATCGCTTTGACGGTCGCCTCCTCTTCGAGCAATTCCTATGGCTATCGCTTCATCGATAAGGATAACATCCTCATCACCGCCGATGACGCCTATGCCGCCTATCACCGCGATTCTAATGGGGTCAGCGTCATCCAAAAGGATAGCGATGAATTATCCTTCTCCCCATATCGCCTCTATTCGCCGAACGCCGAGCTGGATATCTATTCCTTATTCGCTCCTAGTTACGATGCCTTGAAGACCTTAGGGGCGGATGCCTGGGAAGAAAGCGATGGCATCTATTCCCCTAAGAGCTAGAAGAACAAAGAAGTCGCCTTGATGGCATGCAACATCCTTGAAGCGGGCCTATCGCTTGATAATATCCTCCAATCATCGTACGCTCTTATAACGATTGAGGATAACGTATTGACATGGGAAGGGGTGGCAGCCATTTCGGCCGTGATATACGGCGAAACCTATACGTCGGCCATCGCCTATAATTTCATCTATAGCGATTTCGGCGGCACCTATAACGAAGCGTATGAAGCTTATCTTGCTAATCCCTCTCCCCTAAAAGCGCCAACGGGCTATCATGAGCAGATCGTCGATGCCTTTAAGGCGATCGACGTCACCCTTCCTTGGGCCGAGGGCCTAGGGGTTGGCATGGTCGAAGGTTATAGCGGTTCCTATAACATGTATACGGTTAGCGATTGCACGGCTTCCCTAGATACAGCCAAGAATTTCGTGACCTCTTTTAACGCGGCGGGATGGAGCTATGCGCCCGCTTCGGAGGAGGATGCCTCTAGCGTCAGCGCCGATGACGTGGTGGCGGACACTTGGTACACCTATAAACTCACCACAAGCAAAGGCGTGGCCTATGCCAGATTCTCCTTCGTCAGCGTCTCTCACCTCGACGAAGACGAGCAGGAGATCTATCCTAACGGCCTCTTCGAGATGGATCTTATGGCGGTGGCTACTACCGTCTCCGAATAAGGCTATATCCTGATGCCTTTATTCGCTATCTGGCTTTGATAGGCATCGAGTTGGCCATCGATCGACAGATCCTTGAATTGATCCATGTAAAGGGAATAATACGCTCCCTTTTTCTCCATGAGCTCTTTGTGATTCCCTTCCTCGACGATCATCCCTTTGTCTAGCAGGATGATCTTATCGCAATCGACGATCGTCGAAAGGCGGTGGGCGATGATAATGGAAGTGCGGCCCTTAAGGATCTCCAATAAGGCTTTTTGGACTTCCTTCTCCGTTTCCGTGTCAATCGAGGAGGTGGCTTCGTCTAAGATCAAGATCTCGGGGTTCCGCACTAAGGCCCTGGCGAAGCTGATCAATTGCTTTTGCCCTTGGCTAAGGGAATCGCCACCTTCTTTGAGGACGGTCTCATAGCCATCCTTTTGCATCATGATGTAATCGTCGATCCCGACGATCTTGGCGGCTTTCCTGACATCCTCAAGGCTCGCGTTCGGGGAGCCATAGGCGATGTTGTCTTTGAAAGAGAAGCTAAAAACGAAGGGGTTTTGCTGGACGTATCCGATTTTGGAACGGAGATAGCCTAAGCTATATTCGTGATAATCCTTCTCGCCTAGTAGGATCTTCCCCGACGTTGGCTCATAGAATCGGCATAAGAGATTGACCAAGGTGCTTTTGCCACTTCCCGTTTCGCCGACTACCGCCAAAGAATGGCCTTCCTCTATCCTTAGATTAAGGCCATGAAGCACCTCGGGCCCTTTTTGATAGGAGAAGCGGATGTCCTGATAGACGATATCCCCCTTAATCGGGGCGTAATTCTCCTCTTTGGGATCGAGGATGGTGCCATATTTATCGATCACCTCAGGGGAATCGAGGATATCGCTTTCGCTAGAAAGCAGTTGCATCACCTTCTCCGCCCCCGCTTGCACGGCCATGAATTCCGAGAAGGTCGCCGAAAGGTCTTGAAGCGGCGAATAGATATTCTGGGTGAAGCCGATGAAGAGGACGAGGGTGGCCGCTAGGGCGGCTTCCTCGACCCCGATAAAGGACGAGAAATAAAATCCCATCACGAGCAATAGGGCGATCATGAGGGAGGAGCAAAGGGAAAGGATCGGCTCGAAGAAGGCGTTGACCCGCTCGGCGCGAAGGCGCTTGCTCTTGATGCGGGAAAGGATAGTGCCCGCTTCCTCTTGTACTTGCCCTTCCATCGAAAGGGTCTTGATCGTCTTCGCCCCGGCGATGCTTTCGCTAAGCCACCCGACGAAGGAACTATATTCGTGACGGGCTTCGCGGTGGCGGGTAAGAAGCCTCTTCTCGATGATGGGGATAAGGATGGCCATTAGGGGAATCGACAAGCAAACGATAAGGGATAATTTCCAATTGATTGAGAACATCGTGACGAAGGCGAAGAGGAAATCGAAGACGCACCATAGGACGGAGCAGAGGTTCCAAGAGAGGATGTCCCCGATCGAGGAGGTGTCGTTTTGCATCCTGGCGATAAGCCAACCAGAGGAAGTCTTATCGAAATAGGAGAAGGGGAGCTCCTGGATCTTCCTAAAGGTGTCGCGCCTTAAGGCGGTGACGATATCCACCGACAAAAGGTTCGTGAGATAGAAATTGAAGAAGATGGCCACGCTTCGGAGGGCGATCATCCCAAGCTGCAAGAACAAGAAACCCCAATAATTGAGTTTGATATGGAGGCCGAAAATGACGGTGGCCTCCAAATATAGATCATTAAAATCGAGGATGGACCCGCTATAATCGCGGGCGGCTTGGATGGCGGCGGCGTTCATCGTCGGGACGAAGCTCGAATCGTAGAATGTCACGACGATCGTTAGTAGCAACAGCGCCAAAACCAACGGCCATTTCCGGAAGGCGTATTTGCCGATTTTTAGCCACACGGAAAGATTGAGCTTATCGGGTAATTTCTCTTCTTGGAAACCGCTAGACATAGCTTATCTCCTTCTTGTTTAAGGCGCTTTGGATGTCGTTGATGCGCGAATAGATGCCTCCTAATCTCACTAATTCATCATGGGTGCCCGCCTCGACGATCCTTCCTTTATCTAACATCAGGATCAAATCGGCGTCTTTGGCGGTGGCGATGCGGTGGGTGATAAGGATGATGGTCTTCGAACCGCTCAGGCGCTTTAGCCTCGTGCGGATCGATAGATCAGTGGCCATATCGACGGCCGAAAGGGAATCGTCGAAAATAAGGACTGGAGCGCCGCTAAGGATGCTTCTGGCGATGGCCACTCTTTGCTTTTGGCCTCCCGAGAGAGTGACTCCCTTCTCGCCAACGGGGGTGTCATAGCCTTCTTCGAAATGGCTGATGGCGTCATCGACGGAGGCGATATAGGCGGCTTGCCTTATCTCCTCGCGGCTGGCTAGCTTATTGCTGGCGGCGATATTGTCGGCTATCGATTTGGAGAAGAGGAAGGGGTCTTGGAGGACGGGGACGATTTGCTTACGGAGGGATTGCTTTTGGATGCTCTTGATATCCACGCCGTCGATTTCGATATGGCCATCACTAGGGTCATAGAGGCGGGTCAATAGAAGCGAGAGGGTGCTTTTGCCGCTTCCCGTTTTTCCCATGATGGCGATGCTTTGCCCCGGCTTAACATGAAAGCTGACGCCGTCTAAGACCTTCTCATCGGGCAGATCATCGTATGCGAAGGACACCTCTTTGAAACTGATATCGCCTTTGATGGAGACGATAGAGCCGCTAGAGACGTCTTCCTCCTTCTCTTGGATGATCCTCTCGATCCGCTCATTGCTGGCGATCGCTTGGCCTAGGTTCGATAAGGAGGTGGCAAGCCGCCGCATCGGCCAGACGATCATGTTGACGAAGGTATAGGAGAGGACGACGGTCCCCGCGGTGATCTCCGCAGGGCTTTTCGTCGCCAGATAGATGGCGTATAGCAAAGCGATCACGCGAGAGGCGAAGATGAAGACGTCGGAGCTTGCGTAAAAGAAGGAGGAGAATTTCTTCCAAGCGACGAATTTGCCTTTGTATTCGTTTAAGGAGGCCTCGAAGCGGTCGATTTCGTAACGTTCCTGATTGAAGGCCTTGACGATCCTCGTGGCATAGAGGTTCTCGCTTATCTTCTCCGTCAGGCGGGCCTCGCTTTCGTCGGTCACGGCATAACGGCTTCTGACCCCTTTGATCATGAAGAAGCTATAGACGAACATGAAAGGCAAGAAGGAGATGGAGACGAGGGTGAGGTTCACGGAAATCGACATCAAGATCGATAGGCACAAAGCGCCCATGAAGAAGACGTAGCTCGTTTGCGAGAGGTCGTTGATGAAGAAATTGCGGATGACCTCGGCATCCCTCGTGCAGGTTTGGATGAGGTCGCCATCCTTATGGGATTTGAAATAGGGATAGGGGAGTTTTTCTAGATGGGTGAAGAGATCGTATTGGATGGTGCGCCTGATCTCTTCGAGGGCCTTGGCCCTGATCATCATCCTGATGATGGAGGCGACGGCCGTCAAAAGGCCGACCGCCACGAGGGCGATGACGAGAATATAGGGCCGCTCATTAAGGAGCGAAGGGCCTTTGCCCAAGCTAATCAAATTGACGACCCATCGTTCGACGAGTTCGGTGTTATCGAGCTTCCCTTCCAAATAATCGACAAGGACCTTCGTTAGGAAGGTCGTTAAGACCATGAAGAAGACCATCACGAACTGGGAAAGGAAATTCAACGCGTAGAGGAAGCGGCAGTTTCTGGTGTTGCGTTTTAAAGAGGCGAATAATTTATTCATGTGGCAATAACACAACTATGCATAGATTCCTAGAAAAGGAAAGAATTAAATTGCTAATCGCGCGCGATGCGACTTGTTTTGTGTTTGATCTCCTTCTTTAAATCGGGCCATGCTCAAAATTGAGATGATGCTATAAAGAAAGGGGATTTTCGGTCTATTTCAAAAAACGAGAAAATCTGAAATAGGGTTTTGC
>CAVKTU010000095.1:0-4241 GCA_963659395.1 Holdemanella sp.
AGTCGGTCATTTGGGCACGCATTTCGACGTCATGGACAAGGCGTTTCCGCTCGACTACACAGAAAGAAAAGGCGTCGTGTTCGACGTGAGCGGCATAAAAGATAGGGACATCGACGTTGGCGATATCGATTTAAGCGAGGTTGAGCAAGATATGTTCGTCGCTTTTTATGCGGGATTCATCGAAAAAGAGGGCTATGGCACGAGAAAGTATTTCGCGGATCACCCGCAGCTTTCCCATCAATTGATCGAAGCGCTCTTAACGAAGAAGATTTCCATCATCGGGATTGATTTCGCCGGCGTGCGAAGGGGGAAAGAGCATGCGCCAACCGATCAACGCTGCGCGAATCGAGGGGTGTTCGTCGTCGAAAACCTGTGCAACTTAAAATGCTTGCTTGGGAAAGCCGGTGCCATCATCATGCATACATATCCGATGAATTATGACGGGGTGACGGGGCTACCATGCCGGGTCGTCGCCGAAATATGATGTTTCTCGTTCTGTTAGAGCAAATTCATCATAAAAGCCAGCCATCAACGTTTCGCAATCAATAAGTTGCAAAAATAAAAACATACTCTATTGCAATTAATTAACCATCTCGATTTCATTGCGCAGCATTCAACATTTTTTGTTACACGGTTACACGTCGTGAGACCGGCAGGTCAATTCTATGGCCTTTGCGTTACTGCATAAAACGCCATTAATTATTTGATTTACTGCACGATAACATCGAATCTTTTTTCCTTATCGAACATCATCGCCGATCTGAAAGCCAAAACGGAATCGATGAAAGATTCGAATGGCGGTCTTTTTAGCAAACTCGAGACGATAGCCATCAAAGAATCCGTCATCGGAAGCAACGCCATCGAAGGCATCGTCACCACCGAGAAGAGAATCAAGGAGATAATCGAGCTTAACGAACCACCTTTAACTCATAGCGAAGAAGAAATCGCCGGATATTATGACGCCATCAGGTTCATAAAAGAGAATTACGAGCGTCTTTCCTTCGATGAGAAAACGATTAAACATCTTCATTCCTTACTTGCTTCCAGACACATCGGCTATAAGAAAGGCGGAGAATATAAACAGAGCGACAACCTCATCGCCAAGAAGAACTATGACGGAACGATCAAACGCATTCTCTTCGCCCCCGCGAAAGCGGAAGCGGTAACCGCGGCGATGAAGGAGCTTTGCTTAGCTTATCAGGTATATAAAGACTATTATGATGTCCCATCGCTTTTGTTAATTCCCTGCGTGATCGTCGATTTCCTTTCCGTCCATCCTTTTAGTGACGCCAACGGCCGGGTGTCTAGGCTTTTGACCTTGCTATTATTGTTCAAAGAAGGCTATGACATTGGCAAATACATATCCTTCGAGAACCAGATCAACAAATACAAAGATAGCTACTATGTCGCTTTGGAAAGAAGCCAAAATCAATGGCACGAATCCAACAATTCCTATCTTCCGTTTATCGAATTCACCTTTCAGATCCTTTATCGATGCTACCAGGAGATGAATCGAGGGCTTATTAAAACCAAAAGCGGCAAAAACAAAAAGAACGAGCGGATCGAGGCCGTCTTATTAAATAGCACCGTGCCACTTTCGAAAGCCGATATCTAAGGCCTATTGCCCGACATCTCAATTACAACGATCGAGGTCACGCTGTCCAAATTGCTTAAAAACAACGAAATTCGAAAAATCGGAACCTATAAAAACGCCAGGTATCTAAAAAAGTAGAATCTAGATTTCCGCCTTATGGCACGAAAAACAAAAAGGTTCATTTGTATAAAATTTAGACAAATGTATAAATGTGTTTGTTAATTTAACTTTCTTTCCCTCTTAAGATACCGCAGGAAAAGGAGGGGAAAGGATGGAACCGATCATCAAAATCGATCACCTTAGCAAAGACTTCGGCCATGGGCGAGGCGTTTTCGACGTCTCTTTCGAGGTTAACGAAGGCGAATGCTTTGGCTATTTAGGCCCCAATGGCGCCGGGAAAAGCACGACCATCAGGATGCTAATGGGCTTCACCAACCCCGATCAAGGCGGGGCTTATATCAAAGGGAAGGAAGTCCGTTCCGACCGCGCCAATGTGATGAACGGCGTTTCCTATATCCCGGGCGAAATCGCCTTGCCCCCGACCCTTACGGGCTATGACGTCCTTAAAATCCAGATGGAATTAAAAGGCGTCACGGACAAATCGCTCATGAACGAGCTCATCAAGACCTTCGAGCTCGATCCATCGCTATTATGCAAATCGATGTCCTTGGGGATGAAACGGAAACTGGTGGTGGCCTCGGCTTTCCTTAATGACCCTTCCGTCATCATCCTCGATGAGCCGACCAGCGGCCTTGACCCTGAGATGCAAGAGGTCTTCGTCTCCCTCATCAAGAAGAAAAAGGAAGAGGGGAAGACGATTCTCCTTTCGAGCCATATCTTCGGGGAAGTTGACGCTTTAGCCGACCGCATCGGCATCATCAAGGACGGCAAGATCGTGAGTTTCTTCAAAGCCGACGACTTGAAGCATAAGACCATCAAGACCTATGTGCTGACCTTCCAAGAGGGGATCGACCGCAAAGGCTTCGTCTTAGCCCCTCATAAATACCTTAAGATCGTCGACCCTTCCTTCGCCGATAATTCCGCCATCGTCGCCATCGAGGAGAAGGATATCAACGGCGCCATCAGGGAATTGTCGCGCGAAAGGCTCCTCGATTTCAGCGAGAAGAAGGAGACGCTAGAGGATTATTTCATGTCCTTTTATAAGGAGGAGAAGACCTATGAGCGAATCTAATGAGAAGAAAACCCCGATTGTCGAAGCCATCGATCTAAGCAAGGATTATGGCGAAGGGCGCGGCGATTTCGATATCTCCTTCCGCCTCGAAGCGGGCAAAACGTTAGGTTTGGTAGGGGAAAACGGGGCTGGGAAGACCACCTTGCTTCGTTTATTGATGGGTTTTATCAAACCAAGCGGCGGCCAGGCTTATATCGCCGGCCACGATTGCTTGCTCGAAGCCCCCGAGATCAAGCGCTTCGTCAGCTATATCCCGGGCGAGATTAATTTCCCCGACCTTCCGACGGGGCGCGATTTCCTTAAGCAATACGCCAAAGAGAACGCCATCCCCGAGGAAAGGATCGACGAGATGGGGGAGGTTATCCAGGCCTTGCAGCTAGATATCTCCGCCTATCCGAAGCGCATGTCCAAGGGCATGAAGCAAAAGACGGCCATCGTGGCTGCTTTCATGAAGGATAGCGAATTGCTTCTCATGGATGAGCCGACGACGGGCCTCGATCCATTGATGCGCGACACCTTCCTCTCCCTCGTCTTGGAGGAGAAGAAGCGCGGCAAAAGCGTCCTCATGAGCTCCAACACCATCGAGGAGCTCGAGAAAGTAAGCGACTATGTGGCGCTTATATCCAAGGGGCACCTTATCGACATCGCCGATTGCGAGGCCATTAGAAGCCGTGACCTCCGCGATTATAAGGTCGAATTCATCAATGAGAAGGATTATCGCTTGGCGAAGGAAAAATACCGTGAGCAAATCATCCGCGACCAAGGGCAATACCATCAGCTGACCATCCGAATCGAGAAAAGGGAGATCGTCCCTTTCCTCCGGTCGCTATACGACAAACCGCTTCGTTACCTAAGCGAAGTGCCCTATAACCTCTCCGCCTATTTCGCCGAAAGGCGCGAGGAAAAAGCCAGAAAGGAACAAGCAAAATGAATAACGAGAAAGCATTGAAGCAAAAAAACTATCGCATCAAGAAGAAGGGCCGTCTCTTTTCGAAGGCCATCTTCTTCGAATCCTTAAAGAGCAATTGGAAGCACATTCTGATGGTAAGCGGAGCCAACGCCCTTTTGATGATCATCATCGTCGCCATCCTTTCAACCCTCAACATCAACGCCACGAGCACCGCGATGAAGAACCTCTTTGATAGCGCCTCCCTCGAGACCTCGATTAAGACGGGGGCCATCTCCTATTACCAAGTCTATGATTCCTCTAGCGAAGGCTATGAGAGCGTCGCTTCCTCTTTAGACACCCTTAAAAGCAGCGTCTATTCGGCCATAAGCGCCGTCACCGACGAAAGCGAGAAATCCTCGATGCAGACCCTTCGATTAGCCTATGGGGCGGCTTACCGTATCACCTCAGGGGATGAGGAAGCCAAAAAGAAGGCGGCTTATCAAACGGCCATCGATCTAGGAAATGGCGCCATCGAGACCGATTCCTCCCTCTCCGACGAGGAAAAG
>CAVKTU010000095.1:4251-5175 GCA_963659395.1 Holdemanella sp.
CTCGCGGCCTATTTCTCGATGTATCAGGAAGACACCTCTCTTTCCCATGAGACGATCATGAAGGCCATCATGCCGAAGGTCGTTTCCGATACCATCTCCGAAAAGATGGGCTTTAGCGAAGAAGACAAGACCAAGACGGAAACGATCTTGGTGGCGGCCTTCTCTTCCTATTTCGATAACGGGAAATCACAGGATACCGTCTCTTATGAGGCGGCCATCGAAATCGGCGAAATCGCCGCTACCTATATGGGGGACGAAACCTATTCCTCCCTCTTTTATAAGGTGAAAGAAGCGTATGACGAAGATAGCGAGCGCTTCTCTAGCGACGCCTCTTACCGCGACGCCTCCATCAGCGATTCCGTCGTGAGCTTCGTCCTCGATACCGCCAAGGAAAGCGCCTATTACGCCTATTTGCCTTCCTTCTCCGTCGAATACGAGACCTCTGACCTAGGCTGGCCGGTCTCTTACCTTGAGACGGGGGAGAAAGACGCCTCGGGCAATCCCGTCGTCATGGAAGTGGAGATCAAAAGCTATCTTCCCGATAATTTCGTGACCAAGAACGGAGGGCTAGGCACGCCCGCGACGATCGTGGAGAAGATGCATAAGGAGGCCTTGACCGGCGCCCCTTATAGCGAAGAGGAGATCGCCTCCGCTAAGGAGGAGTCGCTATCGGCCATCATGACCTTGGAAGAGGACCTTCGTTCCTTCATGAACGAATACGTCGACCGCACTAGCGACGATAATCCCTATTATCACGACGGTTCGCGCGATAAGGACGCCATCGAAGAGGCTTCCATTAGCCAAATCGTCGCCAAGGCGGAAGAGGAATACCTGGCCCAATATAACGAGAAATACGGGACGAATTACACCGATGTGAGCGCCATCGACGCCAGGGAAAGCGGCATGAGCGGGACCGCCGTGATC
>CAVKTU010000096.1:0-5144 GCA_963659395.1 Holdemanella sp.
GGCCACGGTGCTATAAAGCAAGACGCCGATCAAGGCGAAGAAGTCGAAGACGGAAATCAAATAAGCGTTATAGCAGACTAAGACGATGAGGGAGATGAAGAAAACGGCTAGATTGATCAAGAAAGTAACGATGATGTTGAAAGCAAAATAACTGAACATGATGACGTTGGGGTTGATGGGGGAGCTGATCATGTCGCGGTTAAGCATGTTTTCCTTATCCTTAACCATGATGTATTGGCAATTCATCGAGACGGTGACGCAACTGACGCCCAACACCCCAGAAATCATCCAACTATCCGCTAAAGCGGACACTTTATGTTTCATCTCCGTCGATAAATCGGCGAAACCGTCATAGAAATTGCCGATTTGCTCCAATTGCACTTGTCTAAGGAAGATCAAATAGACGGCGAAAATCGTTAAAGGCACCATCATCGTGAAGATAACGGTGGGGATGTTTTTGAAAAAGACTTTGAGATGGCGTTTAGTTAAAGCCAAGAAAGCCGATAATTGGTTGTGATGTTTGTTGACCGCGTTATCCATGGTTATTTGTCGCCCTCGAGAATGCTTCTGATGCCCGTCACATTGAGGAATACGTCGTCCATTGAGCCTTTCTCCACCTCGAAATCGTTGACCATATTTTGATGGGATTTTAGGAAAGCGATGGCGGCGTTAGAATCCTTGACGCTGACTCTATAATAATGCCCGTCGTGATTGTAAGTGTATGTTATGTTCTCGTTTTGCAGGGTTTTTTCGATTTCTTCGCTACGCTCCACATGAAGCAATATGTAATCGCTGGAATATTTGTTCTTAAGTTCGGTCGGAGTGCCGGTGGCGATGATTTTGCCTTTGTCCATAATGACGACGTCGGTGGCCTTTTCGGCTTCTTGCATGTAGTGGGTGGTCAAAAAGACGGTCATGCCAGTCTTTTCCCTCAGGGAATTGACGAGATTCCAAACGGAAAGGCGCGTCTGTGGATCAAGCCCCGTCGTTGGCTCGTCGAGAATGAGGAGTTTTGGATCATGAATCATGGCCCTAGCGATATCCACCCTTCTTTTCTGTCCGCCTGATAATTTGCCCAAGGGGCGGTTATAGAAGGCGCTTAGGTTAAGCATTTTGATAAGATATGCTTCCCTCTTAGCCCATTCTTCGCCTTTCATGCCATAGAATCCGGCGCGGATTTTAAGGTTCTCTTTAGGCGTCAACAAGGGATCGAGGACGCTATTTTGGAAGACGATGCCGATTAAATATTTGATATCCTCGGGCTTAGTGTCCAAATCATAGCCTCCCACTTTGACGAGGCCGCTAGTTTTGCTAAGAATCGAAGTGATGATGTTGATGGTGGTGCTCTTGCCGGCGCCGTTTAAACCGAGGAAAGCGAAAAGGGAGCCTTTTTTGACTTGAAAGGAAATGCCGTCGACGGCGGTGAAATTGCCGTATTTTTTGACGAGATTATCCACTTCTAGGATATATTCGTCGTTAGGCTTTGCCTTTTTGTTTCGTTTTTTTCGTTCGCTATGAGCCATCGTGGTTAATAGAAAAGCCTTAACACTATACTTTTCTTTTCATGGAAAAGCAAACGCATCGCGCATGGAAAAACGAGGAGTTGCCGACTATAATGCTAGAGCCGAAAAAGGAGAGAAAAATGGTTACACTGCACATCGAAGAATATGGTGATATCGTCCTAGAGATGGATTATCAAAACGCCCCGATATCCGCCGCGAATTTCGTTAGCTTAGCTAAGAAGGGATTCTATAACGGATTGACCTTTCACCGTATCATCAAAGGCTTCATGATCCAAGGAGGGGACCCGCTTGGTAACGGCACCGGGGGACCCGGTTATTCCATCAAAGGCGAATTTTCCGTCAACGGCGTGAAGAACCGCTTGTCCCACCAAAGAGGGGTCATTTCGATGGCTCGGAGTGCTTCCTTCGATAGCGCGGGCTCTCAATTCTTCATTTGCGATGCCGACGACAGCTTCCTCGATGGGCAATATGCCGCTTTCGGGAAGGTCGTCAAAGGGATGGAAGTTGTGGATAAAATCGCCAAGCAACCCAAAAGCCGTAGCGACCGCCCTCTGAGCCCGATTGTCATCTCTAGCGTCAGCGTGACCGACGAAGAAGATCGTCCTTTTGATAAAATCCCTGGCTAAGGCTTCTTAAAACGAAGAAGCATATACATAATCGCCATCCTGGCGTCGTTAGAAAGAAGCAACGCTTTGTCGTTTAAGATTTTTTGAATCTCTTCTCTTGAATAGAGGGATATCCCGATGTCCTCATATTTTTCGAGATGTTGCTTCTCTAGCGACAAGATGCGACCCATGACGATGGCGTTGGTCTCATCGGTAAGGCCGCTGCTCGTTGTGCCGGCATAGGAGATTATTTCCAAATCGCCGATAGTGGCGCCGGCTTCTTCTAAGGCCTCTCTTTTGGCTACCTCGAGGATATCTTTATCGCCTTCATCCATCAGTCCGGCCGGTACGCTATAGACGTAAGAGCCGATGGCTGGCCGATATTGCTTGGTCAAAAGGATATGGATATCGCCTCGTTCGTCGAGCTTATATAAAGGGATAAGGACGCCATCGGGGTGGGATGGGTCGTGCGTTTGGGGCAATAAATCACCATCGTGATGCCGACTCGCTAAATAATAGGTATAGGTGTCCTTTTCGTTCACTGAATAGATCAACGTGAAATAATTGAGGAAAGGATGGGAGGTTTCTTGGATGACCTCTTTCAATTGCCACTTCATATGCTGGGGATGCCGACGTTAGGGACGAATTTCATATAGCCATCGCTTGCGATGCTTTCGCCTTCTAAAGTGAGCTTAAGGCTAGCCACTTCGGGCAAAGGGCTATTTAAGCCTTTGATGACGATGGTTTCGTTCTTGGCATCGGTGCTGATCCAGGATTCTTCATCAAGGGAGGAGGCGAGCAATTCGAATAAGGTCTCGCTTAAGGCCGTGGAGGCTTGGTGATCGCCGATATAGAATTCGTCTTTGGCTAAAGTCAATAAAGCGCTAGAAGAGGCGCTTTCCGTTTCCTTGAAATTCAAGATAAAGGGGACTTCGGTGCCGCCAAGATTGGCCATTACCACGAAAGAGATCTTGCCATCGGTGATATTGGTATAGAAATTGTCGATGACGATATAGGAGCTACGATACCCATCGTCGAAGGGGGCGCTGACGAGGACGCTTGTGCCAAGCATCGAGGTATTCTGGAAGACGAGGTCCAAATCCGTTTCGTTGACCTTGATGCCGTCAGCTGTTAATAAATCGGCTTTTTTGCTGTCGATAATGTCTTGGACTTGCGTGGCGGTGCCAACGTAATGTTTGCCGGGGTAGATTGTTGGATCGCTAATGCCAAGCAAGGAGAAATCCTTGTCTTTGACGTATTCTTTGACGTCGTCTTTGGCTCTATCATAGCCTTGGATAAGGTATTCCATCAAAAAGGAATCGTGAGAATCGGTGACGGGGTAAAAAGAGGAGCCATCGGCATTAATTAATTTGCTCACGTCATCGCGTGTGCTAGGGAGCATATCGGATAAGGCGATGTTCTTCTCAGGGGTTAGATAGGTATCGTTATTCATCACCGAGCTTAAATCGAAGCCGGCATTCAAAGCATTGTTACCGGTATTGAAATAGAAGAGATCCATTTCTAGCAATTCGTTTAGGATGGAATTGTAGAGGGAATCGGAGGCGAGGTTTTGTTGCAAAAGGTTCAGAATGTCGTTTTTGGCATCCGCTTTGGCGTAAGTTATCTTTCCTTCTTTGAGGTTGCATTTCATGTTGAGGCCGTTGCTGGAGAAGGCGCTATTGATGTCATTCTCATTAACGAAAGAGGAAGCTTTATCAAGCAAGGACGTCCCTAAATTGATCTTGCCTATCTTAAGGTCGGTGATCTTGAAGACGATATCATCGTTTTCCACACCAAAGGTGGCCGTGATGGTCGCTTTGCTCTTGAAATCGAGAGGCAAACCGCCGACATACACTTCGAAAATGAATTTGTCGTCGATGACCTTGACGCCCATTCCTTTTAGGTATTCGACGCTGGCAGTCGCCTCTTCTAAGGCCGAGGAGATGATGCCCTGGAAATCGCTTTCCTCGAAAGCGGTGTTTATCTTCTTGGGCTCGCTTCTTTCTTCGTTAAGCGCCAAGACGGCTTTTTGGCGGAAGGAGGTCTCCATGTCGTAGGTCGTAGGCGTTGGGGGCTCGCTATTATCGTAAACGAAGCCATAGAGGACGATGAAAGGGGAGGAGAGAATTAACAAAACAACGACAAGGACGATAATCCAGCCGAAGTGGTGGCGTTTTTTCTTTTTGACGCCAGGGGCGGCAGATTGGCTTTTTCGAATGGCTTTCTTTTCTTCTTCCGTTGCGATGCTCATAAGTGCCTCCTTTATGCGCTTGGCTATTCAATAGGCAAAGTTTAGCATGAAATTCCTTCGATTGGTGCATGATATGCGCATAGGCGCCAAAGCGTGCGCGTTTATATTGATATTAAGAGGCGCTCATCACAAAATATTGGCGATTTGCGGAGAAAATTATGAACGAATTAGAAAAGATGATCGCTGGCAAGCTCTATGACCCCAATGACGATGAAATCATCTCATTGCGGCAAAAAGCCCACCTTCTGTCCCAAGAATATAACTCTTTGTTAGAGACCGATGGCCAAAGAAGGAAAGAGATTCTTGATGAATTGATTCCTCATCATGGTGATAATTTCTATCTCCAAGGGCCGCTCCAGTTCGATTATGGCTTCAATACTAGTTTCGGCGATCGTTGCTATGCCAATTTTAATTTCACTGTTCTTGATGTTTGCCCAGTTAAAATCGGCGATGATGTCTTTTTCGGGCCTAACTGCTCTTTGTATACGCCTATGCATCCATTATTGGCCAAAGAGAGGGCGATTTATCTAGGTGCCCATGGATATACTGACCGCGAATATGGCAAACCTATTGAAATCGGTAACGGTTGTTGGTTCGCTGGCAATGTCACCGTCATCGGCGGTGTCAAAATCGGGAACAACTGCGTCATTGGCGCTGGCAGCGTGGTCACCCATGATTTGCCAGACGGCTATCTTTGCTATGGCGTACCATGCAAGGCGATAAGGCCGTTAACGGCTGAAGACAGCGTTTTCCTGAAGAGAGATT
>CAVKTU010000097.1:0-5140 GCA_963659395.1 Holdemanella sp.
GACGGACGATTCCCTTTTGACGATCGAAGTGGCTAAGACGCTTATGGCGTTTTATCCAATCGATTATTCGCCTGAAGGGCTGAAATTCCTTCAGGAGACTTTAGCTTTAGGATTCGTTAAAACATGTCTCGCTCATCCTGGGGCTGGCTTTGGCGGTCTCTTCTATGGGTGGTGCCAAAAAAGTTATAAGAATTCAAAGATAGCGGAGCCATATTATTCTTATGGCAATGGCAGCGCGATGAGGATATCCCCGGTTGCGTGGGTCGCTAAGAGCGAGGAAGAGCTTAAGCTCCTCTCGAAAACGGTGACAGAAATTACCCATAACCACCCGGAAGGGCTTAAGGGCGCCGAAGCGGTGGCGTTATGCATATATATGGCATTACACGGCGCTTCTAAAGAGGAAATTAAAAGAAGGATGATCGAAGAATATTATCCCGGGATAGCGAAACTAGATTTTGCTGATTTGGTGAAGAACTACGCTTTTAGCGAGATTTGCCAGAAATCCGTGCCGCAGGCGATATATTGCTTTTTGATTTCTAATTCCTTAGAGGACGCTATTCGTAATTGCGTCGCCATCGGAGGCGATTGCGATACGACGGGGGCGATGGCGGGGGCCATTGCCGAGGCGTATTACCAAAAGGAGGAGCCTTCTCATTTTGAAACGCAGTATTTGTATTTGATCGTTGATCCGGAAGTGGAAGACGTAGTTTTAGATTTCCATCGGAAGATAGGCAGTTATAAATTCGAGCCAAAGGAGACGTTCGGGATTGGATAATGATTTCCTTCTGGTTAAATGCCCCAAAACAAAGAATTTTATATAGATTTTGGGTCGTTTTATTCAAATAAATCAAATAGAGTTATCACATTCTTCACAATGTCTGAGTATTTATTCCTTACGATGCCGTTTGCCGATATAAGAGTGATCCTAACGGCGTTTTTGGTCTTTGTTTCGAGGCGGAAAGCCTCTTGTTTATTCGTAAGATTCGCAGCGTATTCGCGGTCGATTTGAAAAGCGGATGAGGTGTATTTCATTTCGCAGAGATTGCTGACGCCGTCTTTTCTGTCGATCACAAGATCGATCTGGGCTCCTGGGCAATGGGTTTTGCTGCGATAGGAATATTCCGCGGTCTCGACCCCTGATATGCCTAAAGCATTCTTGATTTCGTCTACGTGGGCTAAGCATAAAAGCTCGAAAGCGTTGCCTAACCATGAATAATAGGAAGGGGTGTTTTCGTAGGATAGCCAAGACGAGGCCTTCTTTTTTAGGAGGAAATCCGTCGCGAAACGGCAAAAGGGGTCATATATCTGATAGAAGGCCCCATTGGTCTTCCCTGGGCGAACGAATTTGCGGATGAAGCCGCATTGCTCAAGTTCATCCAACGCTTTCGTGAGGGATTTTCCTCCAGGGATCTTCGCTTGAGTTTGAAGTTCATCGCGAGTGAGTCCGCTGGCTTTCTTTGAAAGGGCGGTGACGATTTCTTGATGGTTGTTTTTTAAAGAGAAAAGCGAGGCGAAGAGGTTTTGATATTCGTAGCGAAGCGCACCTTTTTCGTTAAAGCAAAGCCGTTCGATGCCCTGATCGAGGCTTTCCGAAGGTAAGAGGAGGTTCCAATAGAAAGGCACGCCGCCGAAGACCATATAGGCCTTGGCGATGGTCTCCTCATTGAAGTCCAAGCCAAGTTCCTTTGAGAGCTCTTTGCAATCCTTTAGATGAAAAGGGGCAAGACAGATTTGGTTTGTGAGGCGGTTATAAAAACCACCGGTGTCGCGGGCAATGTTGTTGATGATCCACGATGTAGCGCTGCCGCAGACGATTAGAAGAATATCGTCTTGGCTCGATGCGAATCCGTTCCAAAAATAATCGAGAGCCGCTTTGAATTCGCTTCTTGGGGAATCCATCCAAGGAAGTTCGTCCAAGAAGATGATTTTCTTTTTGCTGACTTCGTCGCGGTAACAGCGAGAAGATTCCAAAAGAGAGCGAAGCTTTGAGAAGGCCTTAAACCAATTTTCAGGGACGGAATGATCTTTGCTTCCATAGGCAATCAGAGCCTCGTTAAAGAGCGAAAGCTTTACCTTTTTTTGCTTCGACTTGACTCCTGTTGCATAGAATGAAAATTTATTGTGGAAGAATTCTTTGATAAGGAAGGTTTTTCCAACACGCCTTCTCCCATAGACGGCAAGGAATTCAGATCGTCTAGAATCAAGGCATTGCTGAATAATGGATTTTTCGTAGATTCTTCCGACTATAACGTTAGTTTTTGTCTCTTTGCTCATAAATGCCTCCTTGTTAAATGCCCCAAAACACACTTAAATAATATCATTTTGGGGCGTTTAATACCATAGTAAGAAAAGGAATTTGCGATGATCAATAGAATTGAAACGCCCCAAAAGTTTGTATTTAGAATCGATTTTGGGGCGTTTTATCATCTCGCGCGATTAGAAAACAAGAGACTGGATCCGTCAAAAGCAAATAAGGCACGAGAGACGGAGAAACGAAAAAGCCTGTGATAAGAAAAGTTCAATGGGGCTTGTTTTCCTTGTTTTTCGGCTCTCCAATTTTGCGTGGTGCAGATGGGCGCCCCATCCGATGAAAACGGCCTGAAATCTCATTCCCGCCTCAGTAAAACTGTAGATTAGAAAAAGGTTTGGCAATTATGCGCCAAACCTATGCTTCTATGATGGCGGAGGAATAGGGATTCGAACCCTAGCGCCCAGTTACGAGCCTATGAGCTTTCCAAGCCCACCCCTTCGACCACTTGGGTATTCCTCCGTATGCGCCTATCGACGCAAGAGGAATTATAGAAGCGGCCTCCAATATTTTCAACGCTTATTTATCGCCCGCTTTAGCGCCCTTCATGCTACAATTCCTCTCGATGAAGGAAATTGTCATCGATCATAACAACTCTGGCCAAAAAGCGGAGAAATTCGTCAAGAATTACCTAAAGGAAGCCCCTTTGGGATTCATCTATAAAGCCTTCCGAAAGAAAGACATCAAAAGGAATGGGCATTGGATCAACAAAGACGAAATCCTTCATGAAGGCGATATCTTACGCATCTACGTTACTGATCAGCAATTGGCCGATTTCCTTCTTCCCGTCAAAGCGAACAAGAAACCATTATCATATCCGATCGTTTATGAGGACCGGAATGTCTTGATCGTCAATAAGCCTAGCGGTCTTTTGGTGGTGGGGGAAGGAAAGGATAATCGAAAGACCCTCGCTAATGAGGTGGTGGATTATCTCTATTATAAAGGCGAATATGATCCTAATGCGGGCTCCTTTAGGCCGTCGCCCGCCCATCGTCTTGACCGCAATACTTCCGGACTGGTGGTGTTTGGAAAAACCGATGCTGCTTTAAAGGGATTGACGGAAATCTTCAAAAATCGTGAAAACATATGCAAATCCTACTTGGCTTTGGTGGTAGGGGAACTCGCTTATCCTGGTAGAATCGCTTTGCCTTTAAGAAAGGATCCTCATCGCGGCTTCGTCAGCGTTTGCCCCCTTGAACGGGGCGGGAAGGAAGCGATCACCGAATATCGCCCCCTTCATCGATATGATGGTTATACCTTGCTGGAAGTGTCTTTGCTAACGGGCAGGACCCACCAGATCAGGGTCCATATGGCGAGCGTAAAACACCCTTTGGTTGGCGACGCCAAATATGGTGATTTCGCCACCAACCGTCTGTTTAAGTCGCTATACCATTTCGATCACCAATTCTTACACGCCTATAAGATATCTTTTGGCAAAACGACCGGGGTCCTAGAAGGCGTGGCCGAGAAAACCTTTGAAGCGCCTTTAGCTACAAAAGAGAGCGAACTACTTTCTCGTTTAAGGAAACTTTCATAAAATCATTGATAGAAAAGGAGAGACGTTATGGATTTGATTGAGAAGAATTATGAGCGCTGGTTGGCTTCCTCGGCAGTAAGTGAAGACGATAAGAAAATTATCATCGCCATGAATGAGGAAGAGAAAGCCGATGCCTTCTATCGGGATGTCGAATTCGGTACGGCCGGCATGCGCGGCATTTTAGGACCCGGCACCAACCGCATGAATTCCTTCACCCTCAGGAAAGCGACGGTCGGCTTTGGTTTATTCTTGCTTAAAACACACAAAGACGCCTCTGTTCGTGGTGTCGTGATTTCCCACGACAACCGTTATTATTCACGCGAATTCACTTTAGAATCCGCGCAAATCCTCAACAAAATGGGGATTAAGTGCTATATCTTCGATGACCTTAGGCCCACGCCCGAGCTTAGCTATGCCGTCCGTTATAAGAAAGCCGTCGGCGGCATCATGATCACCGCTTCCCATAACCCCAAGCAATATAACGGCTATAAGGTTTACGACGAGACGGGTTGCCAGCTCACCCCCGAAGCGATTAAGCCGTATTTGGATATCCTCTCATCCTTGCCCGACGAATTAAGCGTGGAGATCCCTTTGGCCAAGACCCATATGGAAACGCAAGTCCTTGGCCAAGACGTCGATGATTCCTATATATCGCTAGTCGAGGGCATTCAGATTCATCCAGAATTGGACAAGAATGGCTTTAAAGTCGTCTATTCGCCACAACATGGCGCATCATACGAAAGCGCCATGAGGGTCTTTAGTGATTTGGGCTATGACATCCACCCCGTTTCCTCGCAATGTAATCACGATCCCGCTTTCGGTGGCACCTTATCGCCTAATCCCGAAACGGCGGAAAGCTTCATCGAATCGATTAAGCTAGCGAAGGATATCGGCGCCGATTTGTGTGTGATGACTGATCCCGATGGCGATCGCTGTGGCTTGGCTTATTTATCGAGCAAAGGGACCTATGAGCGCTTCACCGGCAACCAGAGCGCGGCCCTTCTTCTCGATTATATTTTAAGCGAGCGGAAGCAAATGGGCACCCTCCCTCTTAACGGTGTGATGTATGACACCATCGTCACGAGCGATTTGGGGCGAAAAATCGCAAAATCCTTTGGAATCTCAAGCGAATCGTTCCTCACCGGCTTCAAATACATTGGCAGCCGCATCGACTATTACGAGAAATTGGGGCATGGCCCTCGCTTCGTTTTCGGCTATGAGGAAAGCTACGGTTGCCTTATCGCCCCCTTCGTCCGCGACAAAGACGGCGTGCAAGCCGTCCTCCTATATACCGA
>CAVKTU010000098.1:0-5105 GCA_963659395.1 Holdemanella sp.
TATCGATAGAATCCAATATGTATTGAATAATTCTTCCTAAAAACCTGTAATCATTTGTTTTTTCAATAAAATACGTAGAATCGGCCGTATCTTCCCAAATTACAGAAGCGTTTTCTTTTATCCTAACAAGCGTAATTCTATGTGCTTTACAAATATTATACTTTCTTAATTCTCTTTCGTGTTCTTCTTTGGTGCGATGCCATCTACTTCCGTCGTATTCAATTGCATAACTGCATGACGGGATGAAAATATCTAATTCCATTCCAGACTCAAAAATATCTTTATATCTATTAATCGAGTCAGGAAATAGTTTTTTGATGTAAAAATATATCGCCTGTTCAGGAAAAGAAGTTTGCGTTCGCGATTTACAAACTGGGCATCCAGTACCATATCCATGCCTATCGTGCGGTGTGGCCTGCCACTCGTGGCCATATTTACACATCCACCAAACTTTCTTTCCACTACCTATGGTTAATTGGCTCGGGAGCAATTCTCCGTTTTTTGTCGGATGCCATTCGCTCGCCAATTCAGGATCGAGCGTCTTTAAATCATTGATGCCGATTTGAACGCTATGTCCAGAACAAACTGGCCATCCATAACCCCTGCTAACCTTTTTATTGATGGCCATTAAATACGAGTGCCCGTTCTCGCAAACCCACCAAACTTTCTTTTTGCTTGTCGGGGATACTGACTGAGGACTCGATTCGTTTTTTGAAAAATCCCACTCTTTTATAATTTCAGGAAATTTAGTCGCCAAATCATTATAACCAGGCATAATTTTCTGACTTGCACAATATGGACATCCTCTGCCTCCGATGGATCTCGATGAAATAACCGCTTGCCAATCGTGACCGTTTTTACATTGCCACCACACTTTTTTAGATGATCCAGCAACAACATCGGTTGGTTTCAAACCTCCGTTTTTTGTTGGGTGCCATTCATTGGCCAATTTAGGATAGGTCGTTTGCAAATCGTTAAAGCCAATAAGTATTTTTCTATTGGAGCAATAAGGACATCCTGTGGCATCGTTGGTTCGATCACATGCCTTGGCTAGCCATTCGTGTCCTTTCTCACAAATCCACCACACTTTTTTATTGCTTTTGCTTAAACAGGCATCCGGCTCGATTCCTAATTCTTCATTTCTCTTGTAATTCCATTCCCGTAAGAGTTTTGGATAATCGTTTATGTACTTTCTAGCCATCGTTTCCTCGAGCTGTTATGCAAATGCCATGAAGGCCATAATAATAGCACATAAAGCTATTTGATTCTTTTTAGCTATTAAAACATCCCACTTTGTTGCGCTTACTTTCATACTCGCATTGAGAAAATAATCGTGGAATTTTCCTTCGATAAAAAGCCAACTTCTAGTTAACTTCTAGATTTACTTCTAAAACTTCCAGTTGCCCGTTCCGCGTATTTTCACCATGGCAGGATTGCTTCTATAAATATCCTTTTTGCCTTTCTTTTCCGCGATGAGGAGGCCGCGTTCAGTAAGGCCTCCTAATACCTCATTACGAAGATAGGAAGAAATGGCTACGCCTAAGAAAGAGGCGATATCCGACATGCTTCTTTCCTTGAAGTAGCAATAAGAAAGGATCGCTTTGCTATTGCTTCTCTCATCGACGACTTCGGGAAAGACAATATCCAAATTCGTATTATCGGCATCAGCGACGCCATAAACATACGACAAATCGGGCAAAGTCAGAGTAAAGGAAACCTCATCGCTGGAAGCGAAAGGTTTGAAGGAGGAGGCAAAAGAAGCGTATTGTTTCTCGATTTTGTCAAAACCAGAGCCCCTCCGTTCCATGAGATTTAGCATAGACAGGACTTCGCAAATGAAAGGGTTCCTTCTAATCGGTATTAATGACGCCAAATCCATCTTTTTGCTAAATCCCGCCCGTCCAACGACTGAGCCAGGCGAGATTATCTCCAAACGGTCGAGGAAAACATTAACTTCGATCTGACTATGCGGAATGAGGTAATTTTTGTGCGCATACGCATTAACGATGGCTTCGGTCACCGCCCTTTCGGGATACGAAGAAGAACTTCTCCCCCCATCAGACGTCTTAATGTAAACGGGGACGGCGTGCTTTTTGACATAAGATTGGACCAATGCGATGCCGTCGAGGATATTCCCCGCAAATAAAGGTTCGGGGAAAAGGAGGTCATCCCCTTTCGTTAAACCTGGGTAACGGGTCATCGATAAGGCCGTCTCTTCCCCTTTATAGTCATCGGCAAAAAGCAAGGACTCTTGGCGCAACGTTTTATTCGCATCAAAAAAGCCAACGCTAAATAATTCCTTCTCCGTTAATTGCTCACCGCGCAAAGTCTCATAGACGCGATAGAGCGTTTGGAAATCATTGGGAACAAAAGAACGGTTCGAATATACGGAATCGTATTCGACATAAGCCGATGCAAAAGCCATTCTTTGGATCTCCTCAGTCGAAGCGAGTCTTGTCTTCCCCTCATCCCGCACGAAAATGGAGCCGTTTCCATTATAGGAAAGAATACACGGGCGCAAGGAAGAAAGCTTGACGTTAAATTCGATGATGTATCTTTCTTTGTTAAACGGCAAATAGCGAATATCAACATTCGGTTCGGGATGAATGTGCTCTTTGACGGAACGCCAAAAGAGCTGAACTTGCGAATCGATCGTGCTTTTGTCCAATCCTTTCGGTTCGTAATTGTCATTGTCTACGCCGACATAAATGGTGCCGCCTTTGGTGTTGGCCATCGCACAAACGGTTTTAAGCCATTCCAAAGATTTGGCTCCATCGTTTAAATATCTTTTGAAATCGTTGGTCGTCGTCTCGAATTCTTCTTTGATTCCGAATTTACTTAATAGCATGCCTCTTCCTCCAAGAACATTATACCCTTTATTCAGGCTAACTTCTAGTTCACTTCTAGATTTACTTCTAGTTCACTTCTAGATTTACTTCTAAAACTTCTAGAAACGATATTTATATGATCCCATGATGACATCCTTTATCTCTTAAGGCACGCCGCTGACAAGCAACGTATAGCCGCTACCACATGGCGATCAATACCCGCTTATTGAACTAATCAAAAGAGGCGCCTTTTGCAGGCTGTTTTCGAAATTTAACTGCAAAAAGACGTTTTTTCTAATTGCTTCTGCATCCAATCGATACGCAAAAAGCAATACCTTAACGATCTTCATCGATCATAGACGTCTTTGCGGTGGCCTATTTTTATAACCAAAATCAAAAGAATCCCATCGTCAATTTTGCACAGCATACGATAATCGCCAATGCGGTATCTCCATTTCCCTGCTTGATTGGCTTTAAGCGGCTTCCCCGTCACACGCGGATCATCAGCGAATTCAAGATGTTTTCTAATCCACGAATCAATTAGCTTTACAGTGTAACGATCAAGTTTCTTAAGTTCCTTAAGCGCCTCATCGCTAAAGCGGATCTCCCACTTCCTCATTTAAGGCCAAGTTCCTTGCGAACCTCGTCAAGCAAATAGCTTTTAGGATTCTTTTCATAACGTTCCTCGGCGGCTTCGAATTCAGCGAGGTCGAATTCGTCCTCAATTCTTTCAATGATGGCCCGTTTTAAAGCGTCGGACACAGAGATGCCATGTATTTTGCAATAACTACGGATGAGAGCGGACTCTTCTTCGGTTAATCGGATAGATGTTACGGGCATTCCTTTTCCTCCTGACTACATTGTAGTCGAACATGCGCTTATGTCAACTCAATGCAAAACCGTGATTCGCCAACTTATATAAATACGGTGCTTTTGCATAGGATTTTTAAAATTTATCTGCAAAAAAGGCGCCTTTTATAGCGCCTTACCGCCAAATGAATCGATCGAATCACCGTAATTCGATGTAAGCAATCTTCCTATCCGAGAAAGAAACGGCCAATTGAACATGCCCTTTGCCAAATGTCACCGCAGAGATCATGACATCATCGCCGCTGGCATTACTGACCGTAAATGCGCCATCAGAATAAATTAAATCAGCCGTCAAAGTTGCCGTCGTCTCTTCATCGTATTCGTCCGTGTATTCGTAGTCCAACGACAAGCCAAAAGTCGCATCGCTCTGCTTGCTTATGGTAATGTTCTTAACCATCGTACCGCCATAATACGGCGTAGCATTATCTAAGTAACTTAGGATTCCCTCGTCGTTATTCGTATAAACGACAATGTCTTTGGCTATCTCTAAACCCGATTTGTTATCGTGAGCCAAGATGGAATAAGTGCCCGCTTCCGAAGCGCTGAAAGTGAATGTCTCATAGCCTAATGAAGGAGAGCTCTTATCCTTAGCGATCGTCGCCTTGTCGGCGTTAGAGGAAGTCACGCTATAGAGGATATCAATGGAGGCGTTCTTATCGAAAGCCGCTTTGGCGGTGATCGTATCCCCCGCCACCATGTGGGTGGCTCCGCTATAAGCGAATTTCGTCGTCACTTTATCGACGAATGTCAAATAAAAGGTCTTGCTGACATTGGCGGCGTGAATAGTCACCTCCAAAGAATCGACGGCTTCTTTCGCCGTCAAGGTCTTGCCATTAGAGATAACGACCTTATCCTTGTCCTCGTCTTTGACGCTTAGATAAGTGGTGTCGACCTTATCCTGATATGAGGATGGAGAGGCGTTAATGATGCTATAGGAGACGCTTTCGCCGGTATAAAACGTCATTCCCTTCTTCGTGCTAGTAGAACTGAATGTCGCATCAAAATCCGTCAAATAGAAGCTCTTAGGATCATATAAGTCCGTCGAGGCCTTCCTTTCGCCAGCGACTAACGAGCCGTCTATTCTTGTATAACCGGTCAGCGTTTCTTTGTCGGTATCGTCGTCGATGCTATATTTGGTTATCTTCCCCTTTAAGGAAACCAAAGGATCATCTTGGAAGGAAAGGGTCAATTCCAGGCTGTTTTTGTTGCTATAACCGATCGAATCGATTTTGAGGGTGTAGACGCCTTCTTGGTTAGAGACATAGCTAAAAGTCTTTTGGCTCTCGGCTTTGCTCGTCCCGAAATAGGAGCTGCCGAAATAATTATAGAGAACGTATTTGGCGAAGCCGCACTGCCCTTCGGCGGCGCTCACATCGAACATCCCAAGATACGGATACGATATAGCGT
>CAVKTU010000099.1:0-2676 GCA_963659395.1 Holdemanella sp.
CGTCAGCCGAAGGGAAGAGGTTGGCTCTTCTCTCCTTAAAAGGCGAGGCTTCTTGCCTTCTTTATCCACTTAAGAAGAGGCTTGCTGACGTTCTTTCCTTGATTGAAGTCAACATCGATTATCCAGAATACGAAGACATCGAGGTTATGACCAATCAAAAGATTATCGAAGAGTGCCAAGAAATGAGGAAGGAAATAGCTTCCCTAATAAAAGGTGGGGAGCAAGGCCGGATTATCAAAGAAGGGATTAAGCTTGCCATTGTCGGGGAACCAAATGTGGGGAAATCGTCTTTGTTAAACGCTTTAATCGATGAAGACAAGGCCATTGTTACTCCGATTCCTGGCACCACGAGGGATTTGGTTGAGGGGACGTTTTATTTAGACGGAATTCCTTTTGTCGTGCTTGATACGGCGGGGATTCGCGAAACCTCTGACGAAGTGGAGAAAATTGGTGTGGAACGTAGCAAAAAAGCCATAGATGAGGCTGACATCGTTGTTTTGGTGGCTGATGCTAGCGATCCGAAAACACCCAACGACATTGCCTTGCAAATAAACGGCAAGAAGATGATCAAGGTGTTAAATAAAACCGATTTGTTGAAAACGAAGAAAGGCGAAGATGGCGAGGTGTGCGTTTCGGCGCTTAATAAAGACGTCGCTTCCTTGAAGGCGGCTTTAATTAAAGAAGTCGGCCTCGACCCATCCGCGTTCCGTAGTTCATCGTTGTCCAATGCGCGGCAACTTGGGATATTAAAGCAAACGGACGAATTGCTTGTTAACGCCATTAAAGAAGCCAAGGAAGGCGTTTCTAACGACCTCATCAGCGTTTCCATCCATAAAGCCCTTAACCAAATAAAAGAACTTTTGGGCGAGGAGCCGTCGCAAGATCTAACAAAGGAAATCTTCTCCCGCTTCTGCATAGGTAAATAAAGATGTTTGATTCTCATTGTCACATTAACGACGACGTTCTGTTTGATAGACGTAAAGAGGTTATCGAAAACGCCTCTTTGCGGGGAGTAAAAGGTTTTTTGTGTGTTGGCTGGGATATTGAAAGTTCGAAAAAATCCCTGCAAATCGCCAATGAATTTAAAAATGTTTACGCTGCTATTGGCATCCACCCAGAGAACATTGACGGTTATGAAATCGACGATTTAAGGGAAATAGAAGCATTAGCAAAGAACCCCAAGGTCGTGGCGATTGGCGAAATCGGGTTGGATTATCACTGGAGAAAAGACAACAAAGAAATCCAAAAGCTCTTTTTTGCTAAGCAAATTGAATTGGCCAATAGGCTATCGCTACCGATTACCATTCACGCTCGTGATGCGATCGAAGACGTCTATGAACTACTTTCTAACAACGAAATTAAAAAGGGATTCTCTCTTCATTGCTTTTCCGGCTCGGCGGAGATGCTTAAGAAATTTTCAGCGCGATTCGATTGTTATTTTGGGTTTGATGGACCCGTTACATACAAAAACGCCATAACCCCGAAAGAATGCGCCACGCTTTGTCCGGCCAATCGGATTTTATTGGAAACTGATTGCCCATATTTGCCACCCGTTCCGCATCGCGGCGAAAGGAACGAACCTAAATATTTGCGAGAGATAGCCGATGAAATCGCAACTTTGCGCCACATCGACGTTTCCAAGCTGATTGCCATTACCGATGAAAACGCTAAAAATCTGTTTCATGTGGAACTATAAGATGAAAAAACTTGATGCTGTGTTGGTGGTAGAAGGAAAGATGGATAGGGATTTAATCTCTAGTTTTATTGATTGCGACATTGTTACAACAAACGGATCTGCTGTTTCACGTGAAACCATTGAGTTGGTTCGCGAATTGAAGAAAAAGGGACGCGTTATCGTTCTTACCGACCCCGATGCACCAGGAAAAAGAATTAGGGATATCCTGAATAACGAGATAGAAGGCCTGGAAAACGCTTTTGTGCCGAAAGAAAAAGCGATAAAAGGCCATAAAGTCGGTGTGGCGGAGTGTTCAAAGGAGACCATATTAGAGGCTCTTGAACATTCTTTTGCTAATTCTCCCTCCCCAACTTCCCCCACCCCCTCTCTTACCTTTGCTGATTTATTCGATTTGGGGTTGGCGGGAGGCGCAGATTCCTCTTTTAAGAGAAAGAAACTTCAGAACTGGTTTCATTTGGGAGAATGCAACGCCAAGACCTTTTTAAAAAGGTGTAATATGCTGGGGCTTAGCAAAGGCGATTTAAAGGAGGCCATTAATGCTTAGCGAGGATAAGTACTTCGAAAAAATAAAAGAATATCGTTTGCTGGCACAGCACGATATCGGGCAGAATTTCCTTATAGATCCTTCAATAAGCCGCAAAATCGTGGAGATAGCGGCGCTAGAGAAAGATGATTATGTTTTGGAAATCGGCCCCGGAGCAGGATCGCTTTCCTATTTCATCGCCAAAAAACCGTCTAAGAGCGATTTGCTCGACATCGATGAACGGATGATTGCTAAATTAAATGCTGATTTTGAAGGCAAAGACAATGTTCACGCGATAAAAGGAAACGCTCTTAAGTGGGATTTGTCCGTTTACACAAAGATAATCGGTAACCTCCCCTACTACATAACCTCATCTCTTTTGGAAGCCCTGCTTTTAAACGCCTCAAAAATGAAAAAAGGTGTTTTCATGGTTCAAAAAGAAGCCTATGTTCGGATA
>CAVKTU010000099.1:2686-5092 GCA_963659395.1 Holdemanella sp.
CTTCCAAGGCTAAAGATAAAAATTATGGGCCCCTCTCTTTGTTGCTCTCCTACCGGGGGAACATCAAAAAGGAATTTGGCGTTTCGCGAAGCGCGTTTGCTCCGTCGCCAAACGTCGATTCCGTTGTTTTTTCTATCGATATCGAGCAAAAGAGCGACGTTCTGTTCGCCCAAAGACTATACAGGGTTACCAGCGCGTTATTTTTGCATAGGAGAAAGACAATACTAAACAACCTATCCTCGTTTTTGGCGGATGCCAATAAAGCTAAGAACGTTCTTTCTTCTTTGGGCATAAATCATCAAAGCAGGCCGGAAGAATTGCTATTGGGCGACTATGTGTCGATAATAAAGGAAATTTATTGAGAAAGGAGATAAGGAGGGAGACTTTAGGCACCGAAAAGCGGTTTCCGTCTCATTTGCCTTGATTTTGCCGTTCTCTCCTATACAATCGTTGCTTGTCCATTGCTATGTGGTTCTTTAAAAGGCGCTCTTTGCTTCTTCAGTCGAATTCTAAAATAAACGTCTCTTTGCGGGTGCTTAACCGAAAAGAGGATTCTTATCATAACCTAGAGATGGTTGTTTTGCCTTTGGCCCTTCATGATATTATAGAAATGTCTTTGGATCTTCATAGCGAAGACACTTTCATAACGTGCGATGATATCGGCCTTTCCAATATGCATCATAACCTTTGCACTAAAGCCGTTGATGCGATGCGCAAGGAATTTGGCTTCAAAGAGAATTTTCATATCGCCATTCATAAAGAAATACCCTTTGCGGCCGGGCTGGGCGGCGGTTCGTCGAATGCTGCGGCCGTGATGCGTGGCGTCGTTTCTCTTCTTGATATAAAAATCAATGAAGAGACGCTTAACAAAATTGGTTTATCCATTGGCGCCGACGTGCCGTTTTTCCTTCAAGGCAAGCCCGCGGTTGCAGAAGGTGTTGGCGAAAAACTGACGCCGATAGCCATCAAGACGCCATATTGGTGCCTTGTTATTAAGCCCAAACAGGGGCTCAGTACGAAAGCGGTCTTTGAAATTTGCGATTCTTTTGAAAGGGCGCCCATTAATACGGAAAACGTTGTTGCCGCGTTAGCAAACGGCGACGATGATTTGTTGGCTAAGTCGATTGGAAACGATTTGTTTGAGCCCGCCGCTTCTCTTTTGCCTGAGGTAAAAGAGATTGTGAATAGGCTTAAAGAAGCCGGATTGCCACTGTCTTCCATGACGGGAAGCGGCTCCTCTTGTTTTGCATTAAGCCATGATTTGAAGAAACTCAAGGATGTGGCAAGGCGCTTTGCCGATGAAGGGCTTTTCGCCGTCATTACTAAAACGATTATTTAATGGAGTATAATCTCCTCGTATTCATAAGGAGTTAGCATGAAACGCTACGCAATTATTTTAGCCGCCGGCAAAGGCTCGAGGATGAAGAGCAAAAGAGATGATATTTCCAAGGTGTCAATGCCGATTCTCGGCGTGCCTGTTATCAAATATATTTTGGATGCTTTGAAGCCGATTGACTGCGAAAAAACTATCTCCGTGCTTGGTTTTGGTGGCCAAAGCAGCGAAAAGATAGTCAAAGGCGAAAGCGATATCGTGTGGCAAAAAGAGCAAAAAGGCTCAGGACACGCCGTTATGATGGCCGCCCCTTTACTGGAAGGCAAAGAAGGCGAAACGATCGTTTGCTGTGGTGACACGCCACTTCTTAAAAGCGAGACCTTAGAGAAGATGTTCCTGTTTCACGAGGAAAGCGGATCTGATTTGACCGTTATGTCGTTTATTCCTGATAACCCTTTTGGTTATGGAAGAATTGTAAAGGATAACGAAGGTCGTTTTTTAAGAATAGTAGAGCAAAAAGACGCCAATGAGGAAGAGCAGAAGATCCAAGAGGTCAATGCGGGTGTATATATCTTTAATAATAGAGTTCTCTTTGAGAGCTTAAAGAAGATAACTACCAAAAACGCGGCAGGCGAATATTATTTGACCGATGTCATAGATATCTTCGTCAGAGGAGGGCTTAAAGCGTTCTCTTTTATAGTGGACGATCCTAGCGAAACGATGGGCATCAATGACCGTGTTCAGCTGTCAGTCGCTAGCAAAACCCTGCAACGCCGCATTAATAAAAGATGGATGCTTAATGGCGTTTCCATTGACGATCCTGATAACACTTATATTTCCCCGTATTGCCAGATTGGCGCTGACACAATTATTCACCCAAATACCTTCTTATACGGTTCGACAGAGGTTGGAGAAAACGCCGAATTAGGGCCCAATTCATATTTCGAAAACGCCGAAATAGCCGCAAATACGCGTGTGCGTGGCGGCGAATACGTTAAAATAAAGGTCGAGTAAATCCCTGAGTTAACGGTGAGCAAGGCGGCTTAGGCCGTCTTTTTTGATGGTTTTGCTGG
>CAVKTU010000100.1:0-5070 GCA_963659395.1 Holdemanella sp.
GCTTGAGGATCTCCCTTTTGTAGTTCTCCTCGGTCCGATCGACGCCGTCCGGGAGGACCTCGGCGATGGCCTCCCCCCTCGCGAGGCCCTCGACGCCGCCCTCGTCATACTGCGCCATCCACTTCTTCAGCGAGGCGCACGACACGTTGTTGGCCTTGCAGAAATCGGCGATCTTCACTTTGCCGATCCTATAGGTCTTGATAAGGAATTCCTTCTCAAGGCAATTGAGCCTTTTCGCCATCTCAGACACCCCCTCCCGGCCGCCGCAGCGATTTTGTGAAGGGAGGGCGCCCTCCCTTCACAAAACCACTTCACGACCAGTGTAAATTTCAGACACGTTTGTGTCTACTTTTACGATAGCAACACTTTTGTTGTCTGCGCAGCAAATTCCAAACCAATTCAAGCGATTATATTGATGCTTTGCGTGCCGATTTTGACACGCAAAAAGCCACCCTAACGACGGCCTTTGCTGCAACTTATAATTTTCAAAAATCCCCGCAAACGGCAAGTGAAATTATTTTAAGAAGCAATCGCGTTCCCAGTATATAGCTGATAATATTTGCCTTTTTTCGCCAAGAGTTCTTCGTGCGAACCTCTCTCAATGATAACGCCATGATCGATAACCATGATGACATCGCTGTTCTTGATGGTGCTTAAACGATGAGCGATGACAAAGACGGTGCGTCCTTTCATGATGGCGTCCATGCCCTTTTGAACAAGCGCCTCGGTGCGCGAGTCAATTGAACTAGTGGCTTCATCAAGAATCATAACGGGCGGATCGGCGACGGCGGCGCGAGCGATGGCCAATAGTTGCCTTTGCCCCTGCGATAAAGATGCGCCGCCATTGGTTAGCAGCGTATCGTAGCCATTCGGCAAATGGCAAATAAAGTCATCGGCGTTAGCTAATTTCGCAGCGGCCACAGCCTCTTCATCGGTGGCGTCTAGATTGCCAAATTTGATGTTTTCTTTAACGGTGCCGGTAAATAGTTTGGTGTCTTGCAAAACGATGCCGAGAGACCTGCGCAAATCGGCCTTTTTGATCTTGTTGATATTGATATCATCGTAACGGACTTTGCCGTCTTCGATATCATAGAAACGGTTGATCAAATTGGTGATGGTTGTTTTGCCCGCCCCCGTCGGCCCAACGAAGGCTACCTTTTGCCCTGGCTTGGCCCATAAGGAAACATCATGCAGGACGGTTTTGCCGGGGATATACGCAAAATCCACGCCGTCAAAAGTAATTTTGCCACGTAGCCACGTATAGGTGGTCGGGGTGTTGTCCTGATGCGGATGTTTCCATGCCCACATCTTGGTTTTTTCCGTCACCTCAATCGGTTCGCCGTTCGGCCCCTCTTTGGCGTTGCATAGCTCGACATAGCCGTTATCGACCTCTGCCGGCACATCGATCATTTCAAAGATACGGGAAGAGCCAGCGACCGCCAAGGCCATAACGTTAAGCTGTTGAGAAACTTGACCAATTGGTTGAACGAACGTCTTCGAATATAACAAGAACGAAACGACCACGCCGACAGTGAAAGTCGCTTTGCCCAATAACGAGAAACTAGGAACGCCGTTAATTATCATAAGCGAACCCACCAAGGCAAGAATCGCATACTGAACGTTGCCTAATTGATTGACCGTCGGCATCAAGACGTTGGCGAAACGGTTCGCCTTCATTGAATTCTGGAAATATTCTTCATTGTGCTTACGGAAATCGGCGATATTCCTCTCTTCGTAATTGAAGACCTTAACGACGCGTTGGCCGCTCGTTAATTCCTCGATATAACCATTCATTTTGCCAAGCTCGATTTGCTGCCCAACGAAATAATGGCTAGACATCTTCGTATAGTATTTGGTGATGAAGAACATGAGGATAGCGAAAGCCAAAACCACCGCCGTCAACAAAACATCCGTCAAAAGCATCATAACAAGGCAAACGGCCATCGTCACAAGCGATT
Organism: Holdemanella sp.; assembly: GCA_963659395.1. Taxonomy (GTDB): domain Bacteria; phylum Bacillota_I; class Bacilli_A; order RFN20; family CAG-826; genus UBA4951. Next base: position 1,959 of record CAVKTU010000100.1, read on the forward strand.
GCGAAACCATTGGCAAAGAACGGGAAAGCATTTCGCGCAAGGCATCGACGTCGTTGGTGTATATCGACATGATGTCGCCATGGGTGCGGCTATCGAAATAAGAAACAGGCAAATCCTGCATATGATTATAAAGCTCATCGCGGATCCTCTTTTGGACCCCTTGGCCAATAATCGACATCATCACGTTATAAAGGTAATTAGAAATGATGGCGACTAAATATGAGGCGGCCAATAAGGAAATGGCAACACCAAATGGCACGCCCGAGAAGAGGCCGCTAGAAGGAGTAACGATGGCCCCGGTTCCCGCCGCCAAAGAAGCGTTGATATAAGAATCGATCAGAACGTTCCCCACGAAATACGAGCCAACGACGCCACCCAAGCTAGAGAGCAAAACAAAAAGCAAAACAAGGCCGAATTGCCAAGGATAATACTTAAAAACATAGCCTAATAGACGTTTAATCGCACGGGCTTTCTCTTTGCCTGAGACCTTGGCAATGTTACGTGCTTTTCTAGTTGTTGCCATCGAAGTCACCTCCCCCTAATTGCGATTCGTATAATTCTTTATAAACAGCTGATTTCTCCATCAATTCATCGTTACTGCCGCGGTCAACGATTTTGCCTTCGTTCATAACCCAAATCTCATCGCAATCCTTAATACTCAAAACCCTTTGGGCGATGATGAATTTGGTGACGTCTTTCCGTTTGCTTTGTAATTCATGACGGATAAGGCTATCCGTATGCGTGTCGCAAGCGGACGTGCTGTCGTCAAGAATCAGGATCCGCGGATTCTTCAAAAGGGCTCTAGCGATACATAGACGTTGCTTTTGCCCGCCCGAAACATTGGTCCCTCCTTCGTCGATCTTTGTTTCCAAGCCATCTGGCATTTCGTTTAAGAAGGGCGTGACCTGCGCGACGTCACAGACCGCTTTAAGGTCTTCGTCGCTAGCATTGGGGTTGCCCCATAGCAAATTGCTTCTGATGGTGCCGGAGAAAAGGGTATTCTTCTGCAAAACCACTGCCACCGCGTCTCTAAGCGCCTTCAAATCGTATTCCTTGACGTTATGGCCGCCGACAATCACTTCCCCCTCGCGCGCATCGAATAAGCGGGCGATTAAGGATACCAAAGTGGTCTTGCTAGAACCCGTTGAGCCCAAGATGCCAATCATCTTGCCGCTAGGAACGTTGACGTTGATATCGTGCAAAACGTCCTTTTCGGCATCTCCGACATAAGAGAAATTAACGTGTTTGAAGATAACCTCCCCACTAGGGACTTCCATAATTGGATTTTCAGGAGAAACGATATCCGGCTCTTCAACAAGGATCTCTTCGATACGTTCCGCGCTATTGCGGGCGATGATGATCATCGTGAAAACCATCGATATGAGCATAAGCGACATCATAATCATCATGACGTAGGTGATTAAGGTTGAGAGAGCGCCAACCGAAAGGGCGGTTTGGTTACTGGCCACGATTTGCTTGGCGCCAAAATAGGAAATGGCCGTAATCGCTCCATAAACGGCCAAAGTCAAAATAGGGCTATTGGCCGCCACGATCTTTTCGGCGTGAATGAAATTACGATAAATGAAATCGCTGACGGAAGCGAATCTTTTCTTCATGTAACCTTCGCGATTGAACGATTTGACGACGCGCATGCCGTCAACATCCTCTTGCACTTCTTCATTCAATTGGTCATAGGTGTCAAACACTCTTTCGAAGGTGGGATGAACGAATTTAGCGATAAACAGCAAGGCGAACAAAACGACAGGGATGATGATCAAAAAGATCCAAGCGATTTGCCAATCGGTGACGAAACACATAATCAACGCAAAAACCATGAGGAAAGGGGCCCTCAAAACAGCACGGATGATTTGCAAGAAAGCAAATTGAACGTTTGACACGTCAGTAGTCGTGCGGGTAATGATTGAGGAAGTACTAAATTTATCAATATTCTTAAACGAAAAATCCTGAATGTGGACGAACATCGCATCGCGAAGGTTTTTACCAAAGCCCGCGCTGGCCTTAGCGGCAAAGGCGCCCGCCAAAATGCCGGTTATGGCAGCCACCACCGCAAAAGCGGCGATAATGCCGGCATACATATAGATAGCTGAGGCATCAGAAGAGCCGGATGCGTTGATTTCATTCACGCTGTTGATGAGGTCTTGCATAAAGAAAGCGACGAACACCTCACACGCCGTTTCGATAAGCACCATGCACCAAGTAATAATGGTCTCTTTCCAATATCCATTAATGTTCTTAATGAGCAATTTCAGTGTTGATTTGCGGAGTTTTTTCGTTTTTTTATTACTTTTTGACATGATAGCACCCCTCCTTCAATCCAACATTCTTTTGAATCTTCATTAACAACTCATACAACTCATCTTTCTCTTTGTCCGTAAATCCGTCGACGATAGAAAGATTGATTTGAAGAAAGAGTTCATCAAACCTCTTTTTGAGGTCGCGTCCCTTTTTTGTTAGGACTATATATTTCACACGTTTATCGTTATGGCTGACGTTACGGATGAGATAGCCCTTTTCAATTAAATTCGAAATCGTTTGGGAAACGGTGGCTTTGGATATACCGAATCGCTTCATGATATCGGAAGCTAGCATCATTTCCTTATCATGGCGAAAAATAAAAGCCATGATCATCGATTCGACCCCGGTGATTTCTAATGACAGGGTATCGGCCATCTGCCTATCAATGTAGTTTTTAATGGCGTTTGAGGTGACTCGCACCTCTGCGCCTAGCGATCTCTTCTCTTCCATAAAGTTAGTTACCGAACCTTTTTCTCGAACGGCATTATTGTAAGAACAAAACAAGAATGGTCAAGAGGTTTTTAAAGGAATTTTCTTTGTGCAAATCAATGTCGGGGCTGTAGCGTGTCTGCCATTAAAGGTCGATGGCTTTCTATCACTTATTGTGAATTGATAATAAATCGCAAATATCAAGAAAAATAGGTGGCTGTATCATTCTGTTTTTTCACTATCGCTGTTGCCAAACTTGCGGTTTTATTTAATCCAAACTTGCGGTTTTATTTAATCCAAACTTGCGGTTTTCATTTATTAATCATATATTATGATTGAGGCAAAATTATATGGAAAAAGAATATAT
>CAVKTU010000101.1:0-5069 GCA_963659395.1 Holdemanella sp.
GGCAGGGGTGGCGTTGCCAGTTTATGATGTCGACGAACCGCTTCCGCCTTTATCGAATTCCAAAGAGAAGAATCAATTCAAGTTGTTCTTCTCGGACGTGGGGCTATTATCATCCTATTATCCGAATTCAGTCTTGAAATCGCTAGTAACAGGCGAGGGTAACGCCGAATATAATTTAGGCGGCATCCACGAGAATTTCGTGGCTCAAGAGTTGACCGCTTTAGGCTTGAAGCCATATTATTTTAGTAGTCATCAAATTGGTGAGATTGATTTCTTAGTAGAAAAAAACGATGGGGTTTTGCCTATAGAAGTTAAATCCGGCCATTCGGTTTTCAATCATAAATCAATCGACAAAATGCTCGCTTCAGCGTACGCAAGCGACAAGAAGATGGGTGGCATGGTCTTTTCTTATGAGAACATTATGAGGATGGATGACATCCTATATTTGCCCTTCTATATGGTCTCTTTCATAAAAGGGGAGGAAGAAGAGGTCGGCGTCGTTAATCTTGACTTAGAGGGTCTATAAGCTTTTTGGCTTAGCCGCTTCGCTTTTATCGTCTTTTTTAAAGAAGCGTTTTGGCATACAATACCCACATGAAACCAATTTATAAACGTATCGTCGCCAAGGTGTCGGGAGAGGCGCTTGGCGATGAAAACGACAAGACCATTCTCGATAAAAAGAAATTGGCCGAAGTCGCCTCTTCCATCAAAGCGGTCTATGACGCCGGCGTTCAAGTCTCCGTCGTCGTCGGAGCGGGCAACATCTGGCGGGGCCGTTTGGCCGCCAGCGTTGGCATCGATCATTCGACGGGCGATTACATGGGGATGCTAGGCACCATCATCAATGCCTTGGCCTTACAAAGCTCTTTCGAAGAAAAAGGGTTGACTGTACGCGTCATGAGCGCAATCAACGTTCCGCAGGTTTGCGAGCCATATATCCGTAAAAAAGCCATTCATCACCTAGAAAACGGTCGTGTGGTTATCTTTGCTGGCGGCACGGGAAATCCTTTCTTCACGACGGATACCACAGCCACTTTAAGGGCTTTGGATATCGCCGCCGATGCCATCGTCATGGGTAAAAACGGCGTCGATGGGGTCTATGATTCCGATCCTAGGACCAATAAGAACGCCAGATTGTTAAAGAAATTGACTTATCAAGAAGTCATCGAGAAGAAATTGGCCGTGATGGATTTGACGGCGGTGGCGATGCTTTCGGAAACACCGATCGCCATCAACGTCTTCAATATGGATGATCCTTCGGCTTTATTGGATGTTGTTTCGGGCAAAGATATTGGTAGCATTATCACTAAGGAATAAAAGGAGCAAAATATGGACGCATTAGTTATCGAAATGAAGGGAAAGATGGAGAAGACCATCGCTTCCTTCCAAAACGCCTTATCCCATCTCCGTTCGGGGCGAGCCAATCCTGCCATGCTTAGCGGCATCAAGTGCGATTATTACGGCGAGAAGATGGATATCACTTCCCTCTCGAGCGTTTCGATGCCTGAACCTCGTCAGTTATTGATTAAGCCTTATAGCCGCGAGGATATCAAAGCGATCGCCGCCGCCATTTCATCCGCCAATTTGGGGATCAATCCGCAAGTGGAGGCCGATGCCATCAGAATGATCGTGCCGCCTCTTACCGAAGACATCCGCAAAGACATCGCCAAGCAAGCCAAGGGCTTAGCCGAAGAGGCGAAGGTTTCCGTACGTAATATCCGCCGGGACGTCTTGGATTTATTAAAAGAAGACGACACGATGTCCGATGATTACAAAGACCGCGTTGAGGACGATGTGCAAAAGGTCGTGGAAGAGACCAACAAATCCATCGAAGCGATTTTAGCCGAGAAGCAAAAGGAAATCATGACGATTTGATTCGTCATAATTTATCAATCGAAGCCGGTTTTGCCGGCTTTTTTAGATTTTTATAGTGCCATCTAAACAAGACACCTCGCTTACGAGGCTTCCGGCGAAGGCGTTGGAGGAGAGGGATATTTTTTCCCAATCCGCTTTATTGGCAAGATAGTCGATTTTTGTTAAAGAGCTGCCGCTTAAGAAATTGTCACCGATGCTAGAAAGGGAGGAAGGCAAGGATAAGGCGCTTAGTTTGGTGGTGTTTTTGAAAGCTTCCGCGCCAATGCTAGATAGGGAGGTTTTGGAAAAATCTAAGGAAGCTAAGCTACTATTCCAGCTTAGGGCGCCTTCTTCCAAACCGATTAAAGAAGAAGCGAAAGTGATTTCCGTTAAGGCGAGGTTATTGGCCAAGCAATAAGCTCCTAGGGTTTGCTTTTTGCTTTGGCTGTTAGCGAAGGCCACCTTCTTTAACGAATTCATGTTGCGGAGGGCGTTGGCGCCAACCTTGAAATAGAAGTTTTTGAAATAAACCTCTTCGATTGCTTTAGAAGAGGCATCATTAAAAAGATTTCCTTTGTCGCAGTCAGCGATCTCTTCGATGTCGACGTTGGAATAAGAGGAGGGCAGAACGAGGTAGACGCCATTATCGGGCGCCGAGATCCCGCTTAAAGCGTAATATTCCTTGTTTTCGATATCGGTTTTCTTGCTCAAATTAAAGGAGCCGGCCGTAGAGCCGTTATCATTCGTTAACAGCGTTTTGTTTTTGTCGTAGAAGCCAGGGCTAGTGGTTGCCCAATTAAGATATGTTTTGTTGTTGCTTTTCGAACCCAATATCGATGGAGCATAGGCTCCGACTATGGATAAGGACACCAGCAAAGCCGCCACACCAGAAAAGACGCCGATTATGATGTAGCCATTTTTATTGCCCTTCGTATCCTTTGTTATAAGAGACGATTGGTTGTTATTTTCTTCTTTGACTGAATCTTTTTCTTCCACACGGAGATTTTAGACGCGTTTATCAGAAAATAGAATAAGTAAAGAACATATTTCCAGGCCTATAGGAAGAAGGCGAATTAATACTCTGTCAAGTTACAAATTATTACTTTGTTCGCCATTTTGCGTACATTGGTATTTACCATTGTTTTTGATTGTGTATAATGTAGATGTACGCAGTTGTGCGAACAAAATAAAGGAAAGGGAAATATGAAATTAGGAGAATTCTTATCAAGCAAGAGAAAGGAGAGAGGAATACCATTGAGACAATTCGCTGTCAAAATAGGCATTTCGCCATCGTTCTTATGCGATTTGGAGAGCGGATATCGATCATTTCCGTCGGAGAGCAAAATGAATGGGCTTTATGAAAAAATAGTCTTCAATCTTCAATTGGACAACGAAGAAATTGCGTTATTTAGAGCATTGGCTGATGAATCTATGTTGGAAAGCGGCAAATTGCCAAATGCAATCAGTATTTACTTGCAGGAAGTTCCAGAGGCCCAACTTGCCTTACGGAAAGCCAAAGATAAAGGGTTGGGAAAGGACGTCTGGAAGACTTTTATTGATTCAATAGAAGAGAAAAATTGATATGATCAAATTGCGAAACGTTAAAAAATTGTCATCAGGCATTCTTATTATGAATGATGCCGCCATCGAAGATTTTTCATATCGGCAATTAAACGATTTTGAAAATGGATATTTTAACGTTCCGCATCGGCTTGATATTGAAAAATTTGTCGAATGCTATTTAGGAATCGTTATTTATTATTACAAATTATCTTTCGATCGAAGCATATTGGGGGCGACGGCGATACGCGATGGCGCAATATCAATTATCAACGATAAGGGGTGTTTAGAAAAAAGGACTTTGAAAAAAGGTGATATTTGTATTGATTCCGACGCTTATAAGATGAATGGCATTTTCGCCTTCACGGTGGCACACGAAGCCGGACATTCACAATTCGATTGTAATGTGAACCCCAAAATATTGAATTCTAATTATTTGTTTCATGATTTGTCTTTTGACCTCGGTGAGCGAAAAAGTGAAAAGAAAAAGAAAGGCGACTTGGATTGGATGGAACACCATGCCAACAGATATGCCGCCTATCTTTTGATGCCAAGGGTTTTTGTTGTGCGTTTATGGATGTCCTTGTTCCGTGGCTCTAATTTTGACGAGCGTCTTTCAGTCGCTCAAAAACGACGCGAATATTGGGCGCTGATATGCAAGATTGCGCGTCAATTAGGAGTTTCCAATGCTGCTATGGCGTGGAGAGTCAAGGAACTTGGTTTGATCACCGAAGAGACGTTCTCGTCTTTGTGCGTTAGGTGATTTGGCTTGTGGACGGAGGTGTGAATCGAATATGAATTCTAAGAACAAAACAATGCATGGTAGTGATATAGAAAACGCTTCTGAGATGATAAAGTACTTGAAGCAAAGAAATGTAAGTTTTTCGATAGACGGTTTCCCCGTTATGGAGGATTCATGGTTTTTAACTACGGAGCCCGATGAAATTTTGCCATTTTATAATAGGAGATATTGTCACGACAAAAAGAAGACGTGTATATGTTTTAATTCTAACGATGACAATCTATACCCAAGAATTTCGTCAGTTTTAAACGACTTATACATATATAGGGAGTATATGGGTGTTATGCCTATGGATATAAGTGTGTCGAGATACATGATATTAGAGACGCAAAAATTCAATTTGCTTCTGAATGCGTTGTTCTTGTCCGTTTTGGGAATAAACGGCATAAAGTTTGCGGCGCCATTGCGCTTTGGCAGTATGGAAACGATTTCTCTTTTCAAATGTTACGAAAAAGCACCTATTGGAGCTATTGGCAGTATAGGAACCAGAAGCAACAAAAAAGGTGGCGGCGAATATGAAGAATGCGCTTTGCAATTGCTTCGCTTGTTGTTTTATAGGAATAGAACAATGAGGGTTTTGGTCTATGGCGATGTGCCGGCGGTTGAAATTAGAGATTGGCGCAAAAATGGTGTTTTCATTAGGACCTATTGTGATTTTCAAAAACGCAGCAGGGAGAGGAGCAAATATGAGTAAACGACATTTTACAAAAAAATAAGTATTCAACGAACGCGGCCAAAAAACGCGAAGAAGCCGACCTTGATACGGAAGCGAGGCGCGCTTGGGCAAGAGCCAGAGAAGAACATGATAGGTATATAGGCTTGTTAGAAGATGTAGACATTGATGAGTATGCTG
>CAVKTU010000102.1:0-4841 GCA_963659395.1 Holdemanella sp.
TCATAATAGTCATTGGGCCTACCTTTAGCCGAACGCAGGAACTCTTTGTTTTCAATGGACATGTGTCCAGGAACGAGATCGAGAAAAATCCTCATCCCTCTCCGGTGGATTTCGTCAATCAATTTCTTTAAATCGTCGTTGCTACCATAACGCGAGGATACTTTATAAGGATCGCGGACGTCATATCCGCCATCTTTAAAAGGCGAATCGTATATCGGATTGAGCCAAACGGCATTGCAGCCAAGCTCCTCTATATAATCGAGCTTAGACATGATGCCTTTTAAGTCACCATAGCCATCGCCATCGGAATCCATAAAGGAATTAGGATATATTTCGTAAAAAACACAGTCGGCAAAAGCGGGTAATTTGTTCATACTTTTCTCCTTACCGATGATTATATGCCAAAAGGTAAGAACATAAGCACGTCAAATCATCATAAGACATAATTCCTAATTATTGCTCTTGGCAGATATGCCCAAATTGCAGGGATTTTTCGATAATTCTCGCTTTTTGCCAAGCAATTCCTCGCTAGAAAATTCATCCTTGAACAGAAGGCGATGACGACGCAAGGCGCTCGTATCTTCACTCATCGCAATTTTTGCGGGCCGATAAAAACGCAATCGAAATGGCATCCATCGTCCGTAGCAAAGCAAACAAAACAATGTTAAATTATTAAGGAAGGAAACGAAGTCTCGAATGTCACTCTATTTAAATAAAAATAACGACAACTTCAAAAAAGACCTGAATTCGCAAATCTACGTCGATAAATCAATGTTGATTTCTAAGGTAAACGCATTATTCGGATCTAAAGACAGCTTCCTATGTGTCACCAGGCCTCGTCGCTTTGGCAAAACGATGGCCCTTTCAATGCTTAACGCCTACTATTCTAAAGGTTGTGACTCAAAGGAATATTTCGCAAAACTCCAAATAGCAAATGACCCCTCATATGCTGCGCACCTAAATAAGCATAACGTCATATGGATCGACATGGCGGAACTTTATACCAACTTAAACGACAAAAACATTTTCGTGAAAAAACTTAAAGATTTCATTTATCAGGACTTAAAGGAGAAGTACACCTCCTTGAACCTGAATTACGATCTGAGCGACGGGACGTTTTTGATTCAAGCAATAAGCAAAATCAATTCTGATTTAGGTGAAAGATTCGTTTTTCTCATTGATGAATGGGACGTCCTTTATAGAGAACAAGAAGACAATCGCAAATTATGCGACGAATACACCGAATTCTTGAGAGGTTTATTCAAATCATCAAGCGCTTCCTCTTGCATTGATTTGGTTTACATGACTGGCATCCTCCCGATCAGAAGGTATTCCACCCAATCCGCCCTAAACGTGTTTGCTGAATATAACATGCTTAGTTCTGGGAACTTATCCGAATTTGTCGGGTTCACCGAGAAAGAAGTCAAAAATCTATGCGCCCTATACGATAGAGACTTCAATGAAATCAAGAGTTGGTATGACGGATACCATCTCAACGGAATCGAACTATATAATCCGAAATCGGTCGTCGAAGCGATTTCTAAAGGTAAATGCCGTGATTACTGGGTTCAAACCAGCGCCTTAGAAGCAGTGACGAATTATATGAATTATGATAACGGTATCTTAAAGGACGCTATTTGTAAGATGGTTTCTGGCGATAAGGTCCCTGTAAAGGTAAATCGCTTTGAAAACGACCTAACGAAAATCACCTCATCGGATGCGGCCTTGACCGCCCTTATCCATTTGGGCCATCTCGCTTATGATGAAGACGAAGAATCATGCTATATTCCAAATTACGAAATTCGGGAAGAATTCGTTAAAGCCCTAGAAGAACTCAATTGGACCAAAATCTATGATCCAATCTCAAATTCCAAAAAGCTTTACGAAGAGACTTTGAAAGGCAATCTCAAATTCATCGACGACACCTTAGACAGAAATCACGTCGATTTAGCCGGCCCTTTCAGCAAAAACAAAGAGGACGTTCTCGGCATTATCGTCCAAATTTCCTATTATTGGATGCGGCGTTTCTATAATGTGAAAAAAGAAGAGACCTCTATCCTCGGTCGTTCGGACATCTCTTTCATCCCCCGCGATTCCGCACATATCCCCTTCATCGTTGAACTCAAAATCGACTCATCACCTAGAGAGGCCATCAGCCAAATTAAGAAAAAAAGGTATTTTGATTCCTTGAACGATTATAAAGGAAAAGTCCTTTTGCTTGGCGTCTCCTACAATTCGAAAACATTAAAACATTCCTCGAAAATAGAATTCATCACCATCTGATGCCTGACTACTCGAAAAATAACATGGCGGCTCTTGAATGCGGCCTTATTCCTTTTCGTTCAATCCGAAATAATCAACGGCGTTATTAAAAGATATGTTTTTTACCACTTGGCCGACCATTTCGATGTCGGAAGTGATTTCGCCTCGTTCCATTAAACCGCCAAGGTAATCGCAAAGAATCTTGCGGAAATAATGGTGGCGAGGATAAGACAAGAAACTACGAGAATCCGTTAACATCCCCACAAAAGCCCCTAAATGCCCGACAGACGCCAAATCGGATAGATGTTTCCTCATGCCTGCTTCGTTATCTAAGAACCACCAAGCAGGACCATATTGGATCTTGCCCCTCAGAGAAGAATCTTGGAAGCAACCAGCCAAAGATATGAGTTCGAGATTCATCTTCGGATTGAGGTTAAAGAGAATCATCGGCGGTAGATTCCCCTCTACATTAAGCCTATCCATCAAGCGAGATAAATTCTTGATGCTGTTATCTTCGGAAATAGAATCGTAACCGGTATCCAAACCGAGCTTCGCCAACATCAACGAATTGTTATTCCTCATGGCGCCCAAATGAAGTTCGCTACGAATGTTATGGCGACCATATAAGCCAAGAAGGAAATAAGTAAGATATCCTTTGAAAGCCTTTATTTCCTCCTCGTTAAGAGGCGCGCCGCCTAAACGTTTAAGGAAAACCCGTTCTGCTTCGGCTTTAGAAGCGATTTTATAGACGCCTTCTAGCGCGGTATCGCTAGCCACGCAGCCGACTTTAATAAAGGCTTCCAGACGCTTGTTAATTGCCTCTTCCAAGTCATCTAACGAAGCGATTGGGCCAAGTTTTGCAAGGAAATCAAGGTATTTATCCGCTTCGATGTTCATGATTTTATCGGCTCTGAAAGCGGGCGCCACCATAAACGGATACCCCTTCCCCTTGATATCTTCGAAGACCTGTAGATCATCGAATATCTCGTTGGTCGTGAAGATGATTTTGACGTTGCTTTGCTTAATTAGGGAGGCCGGGGAAAGACGATGTTCCTTGATATAGGAATTGCACTCGTCCCAAATGGCCAGGGCGTTCTTTTCGTTGATTTCCAAATCACAATCGAAATATTCCTTTAACTCAATCTGCGACCAATGATAAAGGGGATTGCCAAAGGCCGTCCCCAAGACACGACAATAGGCTAGGAATTTTTCTTTGTTAGGTTTATTGCCGGTTATATATTCCTCATCGACGCCATAATTACGCATCAAACGCCATTTGTAGTGATCGCCCCCTAGCCACACTTCGAAGATATCCTTAAATTCCTTATCTTCGAGAATCGCATATTCGGAGAGATGGCAATGGTAATCAAAAATCGGCATCTCCTTAGCATAATCGCAATAAAGCTTCTTGGCCGTGTCGCTCTTTAAAAGAAAATCCTCTTTCAAATAACTCATAAAGTTACCCCTTTCTTGAAGAAGGCGATCTCCCGTCTCTTCTCTTCTTTACTATAGTAACCTCCGTTAGCTAAAGCAAAAACCATCTCCAACAATCCTTTATCGTCCCGCCCAGAGGCATCAAAATCGATCCAATCGTTTTTCTTCTTCGCCAGAAAGGCGTTAGAAGATATTTTTAGCGTCGGAACGGCAGCGCTAAACGGCGTGCCCCTCCCCGTGGTAAAGAGAATAAGCTGACAACCGGCCGCCGCTAAAGCGGTCGCCGCGATCAAATCGTTGCCAGGAGCGTCGAGAACCGATAAACCGTTTTTCTTTATCGTCTCAGCATAGCCTAAAACATCGACAATCGGCGAGGAGCCCGCTTTGGCGATGCAACCAAGCGATTTCTCTTCCAAGGTGCTTATGCCGCCTTCTTTGTTCCCAGGGCTAGGATTCTCATAAACGGGGAAGCCTAGATCAGTATAATATTTCTTAAAATTAACGATGAGGCTCTTATATTTTTCGTACACTTCGCAATCGACGCACTGATTCATCAAAATCTGCTCGGCCCCAAACATCTCCGGCACTTCCGTCAATACGGCACTGCCACCCATGCTGACGATAGCGTCGGCAACCTTGCCAACGGTCGGGTTAGCGCTTAGACCGCTGAAGGCATCAGAGCCTCCGCATTTTAATCCGACTACCAAATCCGAAGCGGGGCATTCTTCCCGTTTTAGCCATTTGGCCTTGACGATAAAGCCTTCCAGGATCTTCAACCCGTAAGCGACTTCATCCTCAACATCTTGACAATTGAAATAAGCGATGTTGTCTCTCTTATAAGGCTCAAGGATCTTCTTAATGCCGGAAAGCGAATTGTTCTCGCAACCAAGCCCCACGAAAAGAACGTATGTGGCATTGGGATTAAGGGCCAAGGAAGCCAAAAGGGAAGCGATGTTCCTTTGGTCGCCCCCGAGTTGCGAACAGCCGAATTGGTGCGTTAAAGCGAAGATGCCGTCGATAGAGCCTAAATCGTTTTGTTTGGCTCGCTCCTCTATTTCCTTGCAAACGCCGTTGACGCAGCCGACGGTCGGAATGATATAAATCTCGTTGCGGATACCCGCCCGACTGCCATTCCTGCGATAACC
>CAVKTU010000103.1:0-4838 GCA_963659395.1 Holdemanella sp.
CACGACTCCATTCGTTTCGCCAAAACGCCGCGATGCGTCTTTCAGAAGTTGTTTCCAAGTCAAAAAGCGAAAAAACAAAAATCGCAAACCATAATTAAAAAGCGAAAAAACAATTTTTTAAGCGTTTTCGCGGAAAGAGGACGCTGTGATAAAACGAGAAAAGGAAGCGAGGAAGCCAATGATCGTGGCCACTCGAAATAGCGTTGCTATGCGTCACGCAAGACGGATTATTCGTCCACGAACTTTCTTCTATCGCGGACAAAACAATCGAATCTAGGAAGAGCCAACGCCGCTTTCCCTCTGACCGAGACGTTCAACAACCCCTCATCCGCGAGTTTCTTTTTATAAACAGCCAGATTCCCTTTGCTTATCTGTAATTCCTCCATAAGGGATTGATTGCTGGAACGCCCCATCGCCACCAAAGAAAGGATCTTCTGTTCCCGACTAGATAGTTCCGACCAAATAATCTCATAACTCCATTCGCTTAATTTATCGTCGAATTCTTTCAGAACAACCTTGGTTGCGTTCTTTTCACCAGTTCTAAAAAGAATGTCACCTAGCACTTGATAGGCCATAGCATAGCCTTTTGTAAGCTTGGCTAAGCGAATCGCCTCCTCTTCCGTAATGCCAAATGTATCTTGATAAGATGAGGCGACGGATCTTATCGACAATGGTGGCAATTTAATTTTGGGAGCGCGAAACAAAAACGTCAGAGAACGATCCGTTTGCAATTTGGAAATATTCTTAGCTAAACCACTCATTAGGAGACGAACGTCATAATGGTCGATCAAGAAGCCTTGATACGCCCTAGCGAAATCCACCATCCCCGCGTTTTTAGCGACATCATCTATGCCAATTAAAACGCGGATTCCCTTCTTCTTGTAATATTCAAGAAGCTTAGTCAAATAAACATGGATGCTGGAAACAGGGTTCTCGCCACGCACGCTGAAAGTAAGTCCGTGGAAGGAAAAAGAAAATTCGACTTTAAGAAATTTGAATTTGGCCAAACCGTTTTCATAAAGAAGGCTCGCCATTTGTTCCAGCATATTATCAGATTGCGATAAACGTGCGACAACCCATGCATCACGACTCTTATAAACATCCAAAACGCGGCCCAAAGTCACCGTTTTGCCACACCCCCTAGGTCCCGTAATTATATAAACGGTGTTTCGCGTGGCTTCCGAATCAAAATCGTCAAATACCGACTGTATTTCCGCATCGCGTTGAATGATCTTCTCGTTTATTCGGCCAAATGAAATGGAAAACGGGTTTTGCATGTTATCTCTCCTTTGCATGAGAAAATTGTACTTCATTGTACTTTAGATTTCAAGTTGTACTTCATTGTACTTTGCGTTTTTCGTTGTACTTCATTGTACTTTCAGCAAAACCAAGTCTAGTGCTTGTTTTTAAAACGCTTATCAACTTCTTCTTTGGCTTCTTTTATGCTGTTCCAAAATTCTTTTTTGGCTTTGGATAATGTCTTTTCGCTAAAGCCAAAGAAGGTCATTTCAAACAAAATGACCGACAAAAGACGTTCCAAGCCATATTTCTTAACGATAAGCAAGGGTAGATAATAGCCTAAGATATCTCTTGTCGGCCGCATTTCATACGCGAGAGAAACGGCTTGTTTTTGATCGTGGTCATCCCGTTTCAGAGCAATGCTGTCTAACGCCGAGCTCGGAAAAACATCTGCGCGAAAAGCATGGCCCTCGTGAAGATAAGAAATGTCATCTTTTGCGCCAGGTATTTCGCCATTATCGATAAGGAATTGCCCAACATCGTCCCTGTCGCCCATTTCCAAAAGATAGGTATCTCTATATTCGGTCGGCTCTTCCCCCCCTTCTTCCTGCTCCATCCAAAACCTAACAATGATCAACGCTTTCTTTTTGTTTTTCGTCGGCTTCATCCGCATGCATTCTCTGATATATAGAAGCGTCCCTAAGGCGCACCCCTCCTGGTTTTCTTGGCCTTGATAGGTTCTAAGTATCTCTTCATATAGCTTATTATGGTCCGCCATCATTAAAGCGTCTTTAACCGTCAAGCAATCAGCCATGACCGAGAGGGAACCCCCTTTCTGACGAGCTGGTTGCTTCTTATGTGTGCTTTTAAAATTAAGCGAACGGCCGCCGACGCCGCTAGACAAATCGATCCTAACGAGAGGCAGGGAAGTCTTCGAAAGGCTTTTAAAGACGCTGTCTCGTTGCGAGGTCATCACAAAATGAACGCCCGCCTTAGATAATTTGTCCCCTTCTTTAAGGATATAATCGCATAAGAAAGGGGAAGCGCCTATCTCGTCAACGAAGAGCAGCGCACCCTTGAAAGTGGGCTCTTTGATTCTCGCTTCTAAAGTTAATGCCGCCTCTTTTATTTCGTCTTCACCCCTAGCAATCAAAGGCGTTTTATGTTGGCTTTCGGTGGCAAAATACCGAGGCAAGAATTCCGTCATTTTAGGATCGAAGGCGTAGATATCCCGCTCATCCAAAGTCTTTAATAGCAGCCGAATCGTTTTGATTAGCAAAACGGATTTGCCGCTCCCGGAGGCGCCGCAAATATAAACGTTGCCTTCGAGCGAATCCGCCAAAAATTCTTCGTTAACGAATTTATATTGATCGAAATCAACCACGCTTTTTCCTCCCTCGTTCGACTATCTGTGGTTTCAAAAATAAGGACAATTGAATTAATTTACCCTGATTAGGGACGACGGGCGTCTGAGTTAAATAAAAATAGTAATCGATATCCCTATCAACCATCGCGAAAGCATTGCTTCTAATAAAATTATAGTCTTGCCCGTCGCCCTGATATAATACAAGAACGTCTATTTCGTTGTGTTTCCTATCAATTCCAGTCCGTTGTGCCTCGTAGCTTTTTTCCCCTTCTTTATAGCGGCCTTCATAATGGCCTCTGTAGTGATAATCGTTAGGCACGTTTGAAAGAACAATAGAAGCAGCTTTCTTCGCATCTTCATAACGCAACGAACCTAACAATAACGCAAGCCTCGCGTTGATGATGACCTCTTTATCGGAAATGCTTTTGTCATTTAAAAAATAAGCGCCCATCTGACAGGAAAAGGCGGTTGCCTTTTCGGCGATTTCCTTGACAATAGCCCTCCTAAAATCCCTTGTGGCCTTTTTAAAGTCGGTATATTCCTTCTCGATTTTATCCTTCCGCATCAAAACCCATTTATTCGCCATAAACACCTTGCTTCCTTAAGCGAAATCGCCCGTTAAAAGGATACATCGTAGACGTTGTTGATGTTTCTAGGAGCGAAAAATGTACAAGTATATGGACTTTTTAGGGATGAACTTCCCACTGCCCTTTCTTACGAGAGCCTAGACGAGAGAGAACGCCCGTTTGCACCAAAGAAGCGATAGCACGGTGCGTGGTGGCCGTCGATTTGCCTAATTTGCGGCTTAATTCAGGGATCGTCATCTCCGGTTTTTCTTTAAGAATGGCTAAAAGCTTTTCTTCGAACGGAGACAAAGACGGCCTCTTGTTAACAGACTTCTCATCCTTACCCAAAACGGCGTCACTAGGTTTCACTATCGATGAATCGTCTAATCGTGATATGCGAAAGAAGTGCATTTCAAAGAAGCCATCGCTTCGAATAATTTCATATCGAATTCTTTTATCTAGGCAGTTCTTCGCTAATAAGGAGAGGCCTTGGCCAAACGAAGAATAACCTCCCATGTAAAAGGCAAGATTCAGACGGGGATTAAGGTAACTAGAGGCTCTTAATCCCTTTAAATAAGGAGTCAATTCAATCTTCTCATCATCCTTCGCACATGCGTTCTTAATAGAGACGTACTGCGGCTCGAAGGCGATAACGACATCTTTTGAGAGGGAATAATCTAAGTGCGTGAAGGCGTTCACCAACGCCTCAAAAAAGAAGGGATAAGCAGCGATGAGAGAAGCAAAGTCGTTCTCTTTTTTCGGCCTCCCCAGAGCGAAGCGGGCCGCTAGAAGGGAAAGAGCTTCTTCAATGCATTCTAAAATATTGCCGCGGAAGCTAGAAGGCCCGTTAGAAGCGGGTTTTTCTATTTTTAAAGTAAGCGGATTATCCTTAGAAAAAAGCCAATAGGCATCCATGGAAACGGAAGAATCGTCACAAAGGAGGCCCAACAATCTTAGCGACGTCGGCACGTCGATATATAACTCATGGTGTCTATCATTCAAGCGGCCATGACGAACGAAAGAAATAATGGCTTTCTCATCAAGGGACTTAAGAATTTCTTCGTTCGAGATGGAGGGGGAAGAGCCGCTTTTCTTACGTAAAATCGACCATAATTCATTGATGCTAATAACGCGGTCATGGCTGTCCTCGCGAAAATAAACCACGCCGTTAATCGAATAAGGAAATTCGCGGCCAGAGAAAAGAACACGAACGCCTTTAAAGGAAGGGAAAGCAACCGTCTCGATATTCACTTTGGGAATCGGACGAAGGGTTTCTTTGATGGCGCGAGAAAAATCTAATACAGATTGGCGAAGGTTATGGGTTGGGAAAAGAGGGTTAGGAGCACCTTTTTTATCCATCCCAAAATAAATCGCCCCCTCGCCAAAAGCATTCAAAATGCTCGCCATGGAAATTAGGGCTTCCTCGCTTTCGTAAAAGGATCCTTTCAATTCCGTTTGAGCATTTTGAAGAGGTTTATTCATCGCTGTTTATCTTATCATTCAAATCATATTTATCTAATCAATTTTTGTTGCCATTAAATAAAAGTTAAATATTCAGAGCATTTACAATCAATTTTATATTCGGATTATCAAGCCATTTTTTATCTAATCAATTTATTTGGACAAATTTCAATGAATATCATGATAAGAATCAACAAAGATATAAC
>CAVKTU010000104.1:0-4836 GCA_963659395.1 Holdemanella sp.
GGCTATTTGATAAAGAACTTGAATTTTATTTGAAAACCGTTGGGGCCATCCAAATCGTTGGACCAAAATGGTGTGGAAAATCAAGAACGGCTAAGAGGCACGCGAAAACAATTATTAACTTAATGAAAAAGAAAGAAAGAGATCAATACGTTGAACTTGCCAAGAATGCGCCAGAAGTTCTATTGAATATAGGAAATAAACCAATACTGATCGACGAATGGCAAATCATTTCATTTATTTGGAACTCAATAAAAGAGGCCGTTGATGAAAATGGTGGTTTTGGACAATATATTTTGACTGGAAGCGTAACGGACAATACGGCCTCAAATTCTTTAGCGGGGGAGGAAAACGAAAAACATACTGGAACAGGCAGAATCATAAAGAGAATTATGAGACCTATGTCGCTATTTGAAAGTGATGATAGTAATGGAAGTGTGTCAATAACTGATTTAAAAAATGGCGTTTTCAAGCCAGCCATTTGCAATAAAAATATATCTGATTATTCATTTTTGATTTGTAGGGGTGGATGGCCGTTGGCAATCGATAAAGACATCGATGTTGCCTTGCAACAAGCGAAAACATTTTGTAATGGTCTGGTTAATGAAGATTTGTTTTCTTTGAAAGACATCCCGCTTAGAAAAGACGAACAAAGGGCTAAAAAATTATTAAGATCGTATTCTAGGAACATATCGACAGAAGCCTCTAATGAGTCAATTAAGGCCGATTTAAAAGAAAACGGGGATAAAATAGATAAGGATACGTTTGCAAAATATCTTTTAGCTTTGCAACGTTTATATGTTGTTGAAGAGCTAGAAGCGTGGAACCCTAACTTAAGAAGTAAGACCGCCATCAGAGAGAAAAATACGAGGCATTTTGTTGATCCGTCAATCGCAACCGCAGCTTTAGGTATTACTCATGAGAGCATGTTCTCCGATATGAAAACCTTTGGTCTTTTATTTGAATCGTTGGCGATTAGAGATTTAAGAATTTACTGTGATTCAATAGGAGCCGAAATTTATCATTATCGTGACAAAGCAGATAGGGAAGCAGATGCAGTTATTTCTTTCGCAGATGGCTCATGGGCACTAGTAGAAGTAAAGCTAAGCGACAAGGAGCAAATCGAAGAAGCTTCAAAAAAACTTGTTGAATTAGCGGCAGATATCAACGAAAAAGAGCATCCAAAGCCAGCATTTCTTATGGTGATTACAGCGCAAAACGTCGCATTGCAAGACGAAAATGGCGTCTATACAATTCCACTAGGATGTTTAAAACCATAGTCATGTTTCCAATCGCCTAAAAAGCTCACCACATTTTGCTTGTGGTAGTAAAAAACACATCATTTATTGTTTTCGCAACTTTGGGACTATTCATATTTATATTGTTACAACTCGTTAACTAGAAAGTTGAGAGAAACCTTTTCGGCACAAACATCATTTAGCTTAGCGCCCACTTCTTTTGGCTATAACGCCGCATTCGTCCCCCTGCCGCTATAAGCCAATCGAATAGAAAGGCAATTCGACGAAATCCTGATGCTTCAATATGTTTTTAGAAAAACCAAAACGAACAGCTGGCAAAATACTCTTTCCGTATTTGCTTAACCTTTTCAAATCGTTGACGTATTCCTCTTTAGGGAAAAGGCCCTCAACCAATATGGGCCAAATGTATTTGTCGTCGCTTAGTAAAAAATCCACTTTCTTCTTATCGATATCCGCGTAATAAAAGAGATAATTCCTGGGTTCTAACCCTTGATTGAGCAGGTGTTTATGTAGTTCAGAAAAAACGTATGTCTCCACCATTGCGCCAGAAAGAGGGCCGTATGAGAGAGCGTCACTATCGCCATAATGGGCCAAATAGGAGCACAGCCCCGTATCCAAGAAATATATCTTCGGGGTTCTAACTATCCTCTTGGAAACATCCGGGAGCAACGGATCGACCAACGCGATCACCAAATTATTGGACAAAATCTCGATCCATCTTTTTATGGTGCGGGCATCGACCCCAACAAGCGAGGATAGTTCTTGAATCTCTAAATACGAAGACGAACGCAAAGCCAAAGCACGCAAAAACACTAAAAATTTGCCTTCGTTCATTCTTTGGCGCAAGCCAGACGAGACCAAAGAAGAAATGTTTTTAAGTAGCGCGGCATAAAATGTCTCTCTTGTCGCGACGCCATCAATCACATCGGGAAAAGAGCCGCGAAGCAAACGTTTGAATAAGGTGGCGCGATTTTCATATAGCGCCCCATTCTTCTCGACCATAGAAAAGCGACTAGCATAATCGCTAACGAACACGTCGCCAGCAAGGATCCCCCTCTCTTCCAAAAAAGAAATAGCAGGCACTTTAAAGACCTTCAATTCTTGCCCTAGGCGGAAAGAAAAATCAGCCAGCATGGAATAGTCGGACATCGACAAAACGAAACGCGGTTTTTGATGATTGGCGTTTTTCTTTTTACCGTTTTTTACTCGGCTAATAATCTCAGCAAGCAGAGGCGGAGCGTTGTCGGCATCCTCGATTATAAGCGGCTCAGTATATAGGTCGAGGAACTGTCTGGGACTGGTGTTGGCCAAGAAGCGATCGTCCTCGTCTTTTAATGGCACGCGAGTGTAAGCGGAATCAAAGCACCTCTCAAAAAGGCGGCCAACGCCGCTTCCAGGCAAACCAAAAAGAACGACAACCGCCACATCTTTTATGTTTTCTTTGATGGTTTTTTCTATCTCTCTAGAAGCCATTTGATGTTTTTGACCTATATATGTAATTTTAATCAAGAAACATTGAAAAATAAAGTATTTATGCAATAAACATTCAAATACTTTTCTTTACAATTTTTCTCTTTCTATTATTCCGTTCAAAATCCGCTCTAAATCACCACAGGTCTTGGTGTGAAGCGCTATTTCGGTGCGAATTTTCTTATATCCAGCAAAACCAGAAAAGAAATGGGGCAGAATGCCTCTTAAATCTAAAGCGGCCACCCGTTCGCCCTTTTCCTCTTTCAATAACGCCATCAATTCTTTGGCGTAAATTGCCTGCTTTTTAGCTGTTGGTGCTTCTAATAACGGCTCTTTATTAATCGCTTTATTGATATTGGTCACCAATTCGGGATTTCCTACTCCGCCTCTTGCCACCATTACGTAGGAAGCTTTAGAAATTTCCATGGCGGATAGGGCCGCTTCTGGATTAAAAATATCGCCAGAAACGCATAAAGGTATCCCCAATTCAGATCCCAAACCCCTAACCTCTTCCCATAAAGGCGTTCCGCTATAAGCTTGAACGCTCGTGCGGGCATGGACGGTCAACAGGCTAATGCCAGCATTCTCAAGCAATTTGGCAACTGTTCTCACGTTAATCGAGGAATTATCCCATCCGAGGCGAATTTTGGCGCTAACGGGCAAAGAGGAGGCTTTTACCACCCAGCGCATGTATTCGTATAATTCATCTGGCCTTTTTAACCAAGCGCTTCCCGCACCCGTTTTAACGACTTTGTGAACGGGGCAGCCAAGGTTAATATCCAGCATGTCATAAGAAGCTATAGACTCAATTTTTTGAATCGCTTTGACGGTGTTTTGGAGTTCAAATCCAAAAAGCTGTAAGGCCACAGGGCGATCGTCGCTAGAAGTCGCAAGATATTCCAATGTGCGCTTATTGTCGTAATTAATCCCGCAATCAGAGATCATCTCGCTGACACTTAAAGCCACGCCAAAAGGCTTCATAAAACGCCGATAAGCAAGGCTTGTTATCCCCGCCATCGGGCCTAAAATAACCCGTCCTTTTGCCTCGATGCCTTTAATATCCATATCAAAAGAAGGCCAAGCGGCCTTCTTAAGTCATTTATTTGCTTGCGTCTTTCGTTTTGCCGTCGTCTTTTTTCTCGCTTGTTTCCGCGGTTGGCGTTATAGAAGGCTTGCTATCGCCAGAAGGGTTTTTCTCATTGACGGAAGCTGCTTGCTTTTGTGGCAAGGCGCCCGTTTTAATTAACGATTCAATCTCTTCTGCCGTTATCGTTTCCTTAGCCAATAACGTTTCCGCGATAAGCGTGACGTCTTTAGCGTGCTCGGTAATGATTTGCTTAGCTTCTTCGTGGGCCTTTTCCACGATTTCGCGAACGGCTTTGTCGATCTCAAAAGCGATTTGCGTCGAGAAATTCTTGGTCGTATCCATATAATCGCGGCCCAAGAAGACCGATCCATTATTCCGTTCGTATTGGATGGGGCCCAGCTCACTCATACCGTATTCGGTAACCATCGCCCTGGCTATTTTAGTGGCTTCTTGGATATCGTTAGATGCGCCAGTCGAGACATCGTCGAAGAAGACCTCTTCGCTGGTTCTTCCGCCCAATAAGCCCGTTATTTGAGCCAAAAGCTCTTTCTTGGTTAACAAGAAGCGGTCGTCTTCAGGAGTCATAAGGACGTGTCCGCCCGTATTCCCGCGAGGAATGATCGTGATTTTTTGAACTTTTTCGGCGTGGGGAAGCACTAAACCAATCACGGCGTGACCGGCTTCGTGGAAGGCCACTTGCTTCCTTTCGGTTTCCGAGAGCCCTTTGTTGCTCTTGGCGGGGCCCGCAATACGTCGGTCAATGGCTTCATCGATTTCCGCCATGCCGATGGCCGGTTTATTGAAACGCACAGCCAAAATGGCCGCTTCATTGAGGATATTCTCCAAATCGGCACCCGAGAAACCAACCGTTCTTTGAGCCAAAGCCTTGAAATCCACGGCTGCATCGATCACTTTGTTCCTCGAATGGACTTTTAAGATAGCTTCCCTTCCTTCTTTGTTAGGAAGGCCAACGGTGACGATACGGTCAAAACGACCCGGACGCATAAGGGCAGGGTCCAAAAC
>CAVKTU010000105.1:0-4835 GCA_963659395.1 Holdemanella sp.
AAATTATAGGTTGGAAGGCGGAATAACGTATCTGCCTATTTATATGGTTATGTGCCTGTAAGAATTTTATTCTTTTGCGAACGGTTACATGACAAATAATTATCTATTAAAGAATTCCCAATTTCCGCCACTATAGGCCAAGGGTTTTTACGATATCCGAGATGTAGACAAGCGAAGCCTCGAATTCCCGTTTGTCCTTCCTTCTCGGGCACCGCCTTTTCCTCGCCTTCGACAACAGATTCATCACTTGAGGTTGCGAGTATTTGTCGCACTCGAAGGCGCACGCACATTCGCCCTACCTTTCCATGAAAGGCGAGTGTAAGATAATGTCGTTCGTTGAAGAGAAGAGTAACCGGTCCATCTCTTTATCTGGGAAGGGCGAATAGAGCAACCGCCCCAAAGGGACATCGGCGAATTCACCTCGGAGAGCGGAAGGGAGACCTTCCCCGTTGCGGGTTATAGCTCTTAGCGCGTGAAGAAAAATAGGTTCACGAATGGGGATGGCACCGCGGTTATTCGCTCTCCATGCCCTTTTTTTGTTAATTAGGAGTGCTTATGGATGCTAAGGAAATCGTCATTAAAGTAAAAGAGAGGGCCCTTCAGGAAATACCTCTCATCAAGGAAGAGAGGGAATTAAGCGCCTTCTACGCCAAATACCTCGCTAAAAAAGGCGAGATCAGCCTTCTGATGGGGAAGATGAAGGAAATCGCCCCCGAAGAGAGGGCCTCCTTTGGCAAGCTCATCAACGATGCCAAAGGGGAAGTCGAGGGGGCTTATGAAGCCAAGAAAAAGGAATTGACCGGCTTAGCCCTCAAAGCGAAATTAGAGAAGGAAAGGATCGATCTTAGCCTCCCCGGCTATCAAAGGAAGCCCGCCGCGACGAATCCTTATTGGATCATCGTCGACGAGATGACCGATATCTTCGTCTCGATGGGCTTTAGCGTCCTCGAAGGGCGCGACGTCGAAAGCGATCATTATAACTTCGAGCTCCTTAACGTCCCCAAAGACCATCCCGCCCGCGATACGCAGGATACCTTCTATATCGATGATAGCCTCTTGCTAAGGACCCAAACCTCGGCCGCCCAGGCCCACGCCATGCTAGATAGCAAGGAAAAGAAGCCTTTGAGGATCATCTCGCCCGGCAAATGCTACCGCCGCGACGATGACGACATGACCCATAGCCATCAGTTCGGACAGATCGAGGGGCTTCTCGTCGATAAGGAAATCTCGATGGCCGATTTGAAAGGGATTTTGGAGCTCTTCGTCAAGAAGATGTTCGGGGAGAAGCGTGAAATCCGCCTCCGCAGTTCCTATTTCCCCTTCACCGAGCCGAGCGTCGAAGTCGATGTGAGCTGCGCCAAATGCGGCGGCAAAGGCTGCGATATGTGCAAAGGCACCGGCTGGATCGAGATCCTAGGGGCAGGGGAGGTCCATCCTAACGTCCTAAGGATGTGCGGCTATGACCCCGAGGTCTATAGCGGCTTCGCCTTTGGCGTTGGCATCGAGCGCGTCGCTTTGTTAAGGTACGGCATCGATGACATTCGAAGGATCTACGCCAACGACATCAGGTTCTTGTCGTCCTTCCATGAGAAATAAGGAGCAATTATGAAAGCGTCTTTGAAATGGCTTAGCCAATACCTCGATTTATCGGCCTTCTCTCCCGAGGAGATCGCCTCCAAACTCACCTTCGCGGGCTTCGAGGTCGATTCCTTCGCCCCTTTGGCTAGCGGCAATAATCTCGTCATAGGGAAGATCCTCTCTTGCAAGAAGCATCCCGATAGCGACCACCTTCATGTCTTAGAGGTCGACGAAGGCGAGAAATACGGCGTCCACCAGATCGTTTGCGGCGCCCCCAACGCCCGCGAGGGGCTTAAGGTCATCGTCGCCAGGGAAGGGGCCGTCTTGCCTAACGTCACCATCGCCAAAAGCCAAATCCGCGGCGTCGATAGCGATGGGATGTGTTGCTCTTTATTAGAGCTTGGCGTCGATAAGAAATACCTTAGCGATAAGCAAATATCGGGAATCGAGGAACTTCCTGACGACGCCCCCGTGGGTGAGGAGAACGTCTTAGGCTATTTGGGGCTTGACGATACGATTTTCGAAATCGAGCTCCTCGCTAACCGCGGCGATCTGCTTAGCGTCCTTTCTTTGGCATATGAACTAAGCGCCATTTTGGATATCCCCGTCAAGAAAGAGGCTTTCGCTTCTCTCCATGCGCCAGCGAGTTCCTATAAAGTGAGCAGCCATACCACCAAATGCCCGATCTTTCATGGGGCGGTGGCCAAAGGAGTCAAGATCAAAGAATCGCCCAAATGGCTTAAGGACGCCCTTTTAAGCCTCGGCGTCCGCTCGATCAACAACATCGTCGATATCGGCAATTACGTCATGCTCTTAACGGGCGAGCCCATCAATATGTATGACCTCTCCTCCCTCAAAGGCAAGGAATTGACGGCCATCGACGATTACGAAGGGGATTTCCTTTCCCTTGACGAGAAGCATTACGACATCAAAAAAGGCGATTTGATAATCGCTAGTGAGGGCCTTCCCCTTTGCTTAGCGGGCATCATGACCTCGAAAGAAGCCTCCGTAAGCGAGAAGACGCAAGACGTCTTCGTCGAATGTGCCCTCTTTGACGGCGCCGCCATTAGAAGGACCTCGAACCGCTTGGGGATAAGCAGCGATAGCAGCGTCCGCTTCGTCAAGGGCGTCTCGCCCGAGATCCAAGAGGAGGCTCTCGCCGCCATCCTCGATCTCATTGAAAAAGAGGCATCCCCTTCGTCGATCGAGGTTGTGGCGCCCTATGACGAATATCCGCATCAGGAAATCGCCATCGAAATCACCCCTTCCTATATCAATAAGAGGCTTGGAACCTCCTTTGATGAGGAGACGATCGTCAAAACGCTCCGCCGCGATCATATCAAGATCAAACCCCTAGAAGGGGGCGCCTTCATAGCCTATCCGCCTAAGCGTCGGATGGATATCAAGGGGAAGGAGGATTTATCCGAAGAGGTCATCCGCTTACTAGGATACCAAAACGTCAGCGCACGCTTGCCCGCCCTCTCGCTAAGCTCCTCTAGCGGCCTTAGCGATGAGCAAAAGGCCGTCCGAATCATCCGTCATTACCTTCGCGATTCCTTCCTAATCGAGACTTTGACTTATAGCCTCCAAAACGCCAAGCAGATCGCCTCCTTTGAAGAACTAGGGAGATACGAGCATTACGCGATTAAAAACCCCCTTACCGAGGAGCATAAATTCCTTCGCACATCTCTATTGCCTTCCTTATTGGAGGTCGCTTCCTATAATCTGTCGCGCCAGACGAAGGATTTCGCCCTCTTTGAGATAAGCGACGTGGACGCCGTCAATTATCAAGGCAAGCGCCTTGCCGTCGTTTTAGCAGGGGAGAGGCTCGAGCAAGGCGAGTTCCATAAGCGGCCCTATTCCTTTTATGACGTCAAAGGCTATTTGGAAGGAATCCTATCTCTATTAAAGCTATCGCCCAACCGTTTTAAGCATGACGCCTCGGTAGGGGAGGAATTCCATCCCTATCGTTCCGAACGCCTGCTATTAGGAAAGAATCCCGTAGCCGTTTATGGCGAAATCCATCCCTCTTATAAGGATAAGATGGGCTTCCCCAAACTTCCTTTGCTCGTCATGGAGATCGATTTAGGGGCGCTTCTTTCCCTTAAGAGCTCGCCCGATAAGGCCATCTTGCCTCCGCGTTACCCCGCGGTAAGCCGCGACATCGCCTTCCTTTGCGACAAGAAGGAAAGCTATGAAAGCATTCGTAGCGCCCTCCTTCGCCTCGATAAGCGTATCGAGAAGGTCAGCATCTTCGACCTATATGAAGGCGAGGGAATCGCCAGCGATAAGAAGTCTATGGCCCTCCATTTGACCCTCCGAAAAGAAGACGGCACCTTAGAAGAGAAGGAAGCCGTGGAGGTGATGGATAAGGTCGTCGGCGCCCTCAAAGCCCTCTTCCTAGCGGAGATAAGGGGATGATCAAGATCGTCAAAAGCGCCCTCAAAAGCGGCGCCCCCCTTCGTTATGACACCGACCTCACCTTCGATGGCTATCCTTTTAGCTATCCGCTTCATGGCGTTAAATCCGCCCACATCAAAGCAAGGGTTTACCGCGTCAAAGAGGACATATTCGTCGATCTATCCTTCGATGGCGTCCTCTTGACCGAGGATACCTCCGATGCTTCGCCCTTTTTGTATCATCTCTCCTTCGTCGATAAAAGCGTCGCCATCATGGAGCGAGAGGATGGCGAGAAGGAAGGCTATATCCTTCCTGGCAATAGCTTCGATTTAGAGGAATTGACCCTTCTTCTCATCCATTCGCATATCCCTCTTATCTTACATAAAGACGCTTGATATCTGTTGTTTCCGATCGTTATCTATCCATGGCCTAAATCGCCATGGATTTTTTGCGTCTAGTAGTTATCGGCAAATCCTTATAAGAGAAAAAGACTTAAGAAGGGCGGTTATCGAAGCTTTTTGAACGGAGGGATTTGGTTATGGCCGCGAGTAGCGAAGAGTTTCGTAATCATATCCCCATCCGAAAGAGGAAGGCTTGAGGTCACGTTCGCCAATTGCATCGAACAGGGATTCTGGGCAGGTAGCGTGTAAAAATGTGCAGCCGCACAAAAATACGCACTAACATACAAGAAAAACAAAACTTTAATGCATAAAAATGTGCGCAATTGCCGTTCTGGTTTCTGCTGTTCGAAAAGTCCTCTCGAGAAAGGCCTGATGGCGGTGGAGATTCCAAACGCTTTATGAAAAGATTGACTTCATCCTCGCTTTATTCCAAGACTATTCAATACCCGAATCGTT
>CAVKTU010000106.1:0-4817 GCA_963659395.1 Holdemanella sp.
CATCCAAATTATATCGTTTGTTTCTTTGATAGCCAAAAAACAAGGACGGCCAGCACCGTTCTCTTTGTTTTCCATCAAGAACGGGTCATTAGCAAATTCATAATAATCGTTCTTTATGAAATAGAAATGATTCAAGAGTATAGCCATAGCAGGAATAAAAAACTCGGCCATTTATGAGACGCGTGCCGAGGAGCGACAACAATTTTAGCTCGGCCATTTATGAGACGCGTGCCGAGGAGCGACAACAATTTGCGGCATCTCTGCCACACCATCATTATGCACGCACAAACCAATTTCCGCAAGAGGACGATTGCCTTCTCTCCAAGTCGTTAAAAATATAGTAAAATCGCTACGTGAACATCGCCAACGAACTATCTAATAAACTCGGCATATCAATCAAGCAAACCGAAACCGTCATCAAGATGCTCGATGAAGGTTTGACCATTCCCTTCATCGCCCGTTATAGAAAAGATGAAACAGGCAATCTAAGCGACGTTCTATTACGCAAATTCGAAGAAGAGAAGGAAAAGCTAACCAAACTCCTCGAGAGAAAAGAGACCGTTCTTAAAAGCATTGAAAGCCAAGGCAAATTAACTGAGGAACTTCGTAAATCTATCGAAGAGGCGGCAAGCCTATCGATCCTTGAAGCCCTTTATCGCCCCTACCGCCCCAAAAGGAAAACGAGGGGAAGCTTAGCTAAGGCAAAGGGCCTTCTCCCCTTGGCGGAATATATCAAAGCACAACGAGGCAATTTACCCGAACTTTACGCTAAAGCAGCCACTTTCGTTAACGTTAGTAATGGCATCGAAGACAAAGAAACGGCCATTCAAATGTCCCTTGATATCTTGGCCGAGGAGATCTCCGATTCCTCTTCTTATTACTTGGATGCTAAGCGTTATATCTGGAAAACGGGGCGTCTATTGGCCACCGAAAGCAAAGAAGACGTCGACAAACACTATGCCAATTACGCTCATTTCGATACCCCGGTCGCTCGCGTAAAAGCGCATCAAACCCTAGCCATCCTCCGCGGCGCGAAAGAGAAGAAAGTCCGTTTCTCCTTCGCTTACGACGAGATGACGATCGTCAATGCCATCGCCAGAGATTATTTGTCGCACCCGAAAAGCCCTTTCGAAGCCCTTCTTAGAACAATGATCGCCGATGCCTATAAGAGATTATTAGCTCCAGCCGTCGAGACGGAAATCACGAATGAATTGTTCGCCAAAGCCCAGGATTTCTCTTTGGATATCTTCGCTAAAAACCTTAAACAGCTATTGCTTGCCTCGCCCATGAAAGGGCAAAAGATCCTCGGTTTCGATCCCGGATATCGAAATGGTTGCAAATTGGCCCTCATCGATCCTAACGGGCAGGTCTTAAAGACCGCCATCATCTATCCGACCATCGGCAAGCAAAAGGAAGCCGAAGCCCTTCTAGAAACGTGGCGAAAGGAATTCGGATTCGACCTAATCGCCTTAGGAAACGGAACTGCCAGCCACGAAAGCAGGGCGTTTTTGCAAGGATATTTGCAAAATCATCAATTGGAAGACGCAATTAAGATAAACACCGTGAACGAATCGGGGGCCAGCGTCTATAGCGCTTCCCCACTCGCCAACAAAGAATTCCCCGATATGGATATTGAGGAGCGAAGCGCCGTCTCTTTAGCAAGACGCTTACTCGATCCAATGGCCGAACTTGTGAAGATCCCTCCCGAAGCCATCGGGGTTGGCCAATATCAACACGATATGGACGAAGGCAAATTGAAAGACACTTTGGAGAAAGCCACCATCGACGCCGTCAACGAAGTCGGGGTTTGGCTAAACACGGCCTCCTTCTCTTTATTGCGGTATGTATCTGGGATCAACGGCAAATTGGCCGAAGCTATCGTTACTTATCGCGATGAACATGGCCCCTTCCGATACCGCAAGGACTTATTGAACGTCAAAGGATTCGGGCCGAAGACCTTCCTAGATGCGGCGGGATTCTTACGGATTGAGAACGATAACCCCTTTGAACGAAGCGCTGTTCACCCCAAAGACTACGCCGCTACCACAATCCTTTGCAAAGAATTAGGAATCAAACAAGAGGAAATCGGAACCGAAAAGGCCATAAAGACATTAGAAGCGACACACGATTATCAAACTTTATCGCGCCAAACCGGTTTAGGGGAATACGCTTTAAAAGACATCATCGAAGAACTTAAGAAACCTGGGCGCGATCCGCGCGACAGCCTCAAAGAGGCAGCCACTAACGATAACATTAAAAGCTTAGAGGATTTGCGGGTCGGGATGATCCTTCATGGGGTTGTCCGGAATTTGAGCGCTTTCGGAGCCTTCGTCGATATCGGCGCCCATCAAGATGGTCTGGTTCATATCAGCGAAATAGCTAGTCACTATGTCTCTGACCCCTCCGAAGTCCTCAACATAGGCGAGAATGTGCGCGTGAAAGTAATCGGAATAGACTTAGAACGAAAAAGAATATCCCTGTCGATTAAGCAAATAAGCGAGGACGATTAAACGATAACCGGCTCGAAATATGTATCTGAATGGGCAGGATCGTACGGTTCATTGGCCCACATCAAAGTGACGGAATCCCTCTCCCCTACCGTCTCGATCGAATGGGTGTATCCCGGTGGGATATCCACTACTTTAAGTTCATTCCCCGAACATTCGTAAGAAATAATCTCCTTGGTTCCCACCTTACGGAAACGAATGATAACGGAGCCAGAAACGCAAAGGAATTTCTCGTTTTTCGTTTCATGATAATGATTGCCCTTGGTGATGCCAGGATGAGAGATATTCACCGACACTTGGCCATAAGAAGGGAAATGCAGGCATTCGGTAAAGGAACCTCTTTGATCGATATGCATATTAAGGGGATAAGCAAAAGAGGCTTCTGGCAAATAACTTAAATATGTCGCATATAACTTCTTGCTGAAGCCCTCTTGCAAAGCCACGTTCAAATCGGTACGCGAATCGCGGAAGGAAAAAAGAAGTTTTCGTATTTCGCTTAATTTCTTTTTGTCGTGCGGCTCGGGATAAAGGATATCCGCGTAGTCACGAGTCATCGGAAATTTTCCTTCGATGGCCTTTAAGAAAGAGGCGATCACATCATCGATATAGACAAAATCGATGGCGGGATCGTTTTCATTAAAAGAAATCGGTTGATTAGAAGCGATGGCTGAGCACCAAGTGGCGATCACGCTGTTATAGTTAGGGCGGCAGCTTTTCCCGTAGACGTTATAAAGACGGAAGATATAAACGGGCCTTCGATCGCTCTCTTTTAAGAAGAGCTCTTCGGCCATTCTCTTCGATTTGCCATAATCGTTATCAAGAGCCGCTTGGGTGCTCGAAGAGAAAAGGATGGGACTATGTGAACCCACTTGATGAATAAATTCTAACAGCCTGGCGGTGAAATTGACATTGCCGTCATAGAATTCCTTCTTATCGAGAGGGCGGTTGATGCCAGCGAGATGAACAATAAAATCGCTCGCTTTGATATATTCCGTTAGCGTTTGCTCATCATCGCCTAAATCAAAAGGAAGAACCGTATGCCCCGTATGTTCCAAGTAGCGGGACAAGTTACTCCCAATAAATCCTTTAGCGCCTGTGATTAGAATCTTCATCGAATTATTGCTTATTCTGGAATTCCGGCAAACGTAATAGCTGCTTTTCCATCCCTTCTAACGTCAAGCGTTCGGTATTATGGGAAGTGTATGAACCACCTAAATTAAGCCTAGCGTCACCCTCGGTGAAGAATTTGTCGTAATTGAGATCGCGGTTATCGGCGGCGACGCGGAAGAAATTGCCTTCATCGGTCGAACGGATCATCTCTTCCTCCGTCACTAAGGTTTCATAAAGCTTCTCGCCATGGCGGGTGCCGATATATTCAATGCCGACATCGCTATGGGCGAGGGAAAGAACCGCTTCGGCCAAAGTGGCGATGGTGGCGCTAGGAGCCTTTTGCACGAACAAGTCGCCTTGTTTGCCATGCTCGAAAGCGTATATCACCAAATCCACCGCATCCTCTAACGTCATCATGAACCTCGTCATGTCGGGGTTGGTGATCGTTAAAGGTTTGCCATGTTTTATCTGCTCTAAGAAAAGAGGGATGACCGAACCGCGGCTAGCCATCACGTTGCCATAACGAGTTAAGCATAAAACGGGGTCCTTCTCACCCATTTGGCGGCTTCTGGCGATGACGTTTTTCTCCATGAGCGCTTTCGTCATGCCCATGGCATTAACGGGATAAGCCGCTTTGTCGGTGCTAAGGAAGATGGCTTTCTTAATGTGATTGTTAACACAGGCCGTAATAACGTTATCGCTACCGATGACGTTGGTCTTGACTGCTTCCATCGGGTAGAATTCGCAAGACGGCACTTGTTTTAAAGCGGCCGCCGAGAAGACGTAATCAACTCCCTTGAAAGCGTTATTGATAGCCGATAGATCGCGGATGTCGCCGATATAGAACTTAAGCTTCTCATTATCGTATTGCTTCCGCATGTCATCCTGCTTTTTCTCGTCACGCGAGAGAATGCGGATCTCTTTGATTCCCGTTTTAAGGAAGCGGTCAACCACCGCGTACCCAAAGGAACCGGTGCCACCGGTCACTAGCAACACCTTATCATCGAAAATATTCTTCATAATCAACCTCGTTGCAAGAAGTTTAGCGCACTTTGTGTGATAAAGCCACTTTAAGTAGGCCTTGAGTTACCCGTTTTTTCGAACAATATAAAGCGCATCCTGGAAAGTGGACAACGAAATCAACGCTTTCCCCATATCGCGGACCGCGAATGAGGGCGAGACCCCGATACGCGGACTATA
>CAVKTU010000107.1:0-4769 GCA_963659395.1 Holdemanella sp.
GATGGGCGGATCGATTAAGACCGTCAACGGCCCTTCGATCGAAAAACCTGGGGATTTGGCCGCCATTCTCTCCGAATTAGAAGCCGGCGACGTCCTTTTCATCGACGAAATCCATCGTTTGCCACGACCCATCGAAGAAGTCCTTTACGGCGCGATGGAAGACTTTGAGCTTTCCATCGTCATCAACCGCGAAGGATCGAGCAAAACCATCAACATGCCTTTGCCTCCTTTCACCTTGGTTGGGGCAACGACGAGAGCCGGCGATCTTTCTAGTCCTTTGCGGGCCCGTTTCGGGATCTCGGCCAAGATGAATTTCTATAGCGTCTATGATCTCGACCAAATCGTCCGCCGGACCTCCAAAGTCCTCGCGATGCCAATCGAAGAGGAAGCGGTGCGTCTCCTTTCCGAAAGAAGCCGTGGCACCCCGCGTATCGCCAACCGCATCTTCAAAAGGGTGCGCGATTTCGCTTCCTATGAAAACCTCGAGAAAATCGACAAAAAGCTCGCTATTTCCGCCTTGGACGCCCTCAAGATCGACGCTTTAGGGCTCGATGACGTGGATATCCGTTATCTCGAAGCCATCATTAACAGGTTCCATGGCGGACCCGTCGGGCTCGAATCGATCGCTTCCTCGATCGGCGAGGAAATCACCAATCTCGAGGATGTTTATGAACCTTATTTGGTGATGATCGGCATGGTCAATCGGACGCCGCGAGGGCGCGTGGCCACCGAAAAAGCCTATCAGCATTTGCATATCGCCCACCAAGGGACGCTATTTTAAAGAATCCCGCCTCCCTTATTCATTTCATGAAAATCATCATTTTTGGTTCTTGCCCTCGTGCGTGTACGTGCGTTAAACTTGTTACCGCTTGCAAGAAAGAGCGCTTTTATTGTTTTTAGGCGCTCGGAAGGAGACTTATGCGTCGTAAATTGGCTTATATCATCCTGAACCTCGCCGTTCTTTTAGGAGCGGGGGCGGCCATCGGGGAAAGCATAACGAAGATGGACACCGACGTTAATTACGGCGATGGCAAGGATTTGTATTTCCGCTTGAGCGAGGAAAACAGCACCCTTAACGGCATTTTCCCCGAGAATTACCTCGGCAGCAAAAGCGAGACGCAGAATTATGAGACGATCAATTCAGTCGCCACGGAAATGGAAGAGCGTTTGGCCCATTGGGGGGTCAACGGCACCGTCGCCAAAGAGGGATATGACCTAATCAAGGTGACCCTCCGCGTCGAAGGCGATAGCGATACCGAATACAATTATTTGCAGAATTACCTCGCTTTCAGCGGCGGCGATATCACCGTCGCGGCCGGAACCACCGATGACGAGATACAGAAAAACGCGCCGACAGGCGACAATTATCTTAATAACGCCATGTTCAAAGGGCAAACGGCTTCCATCGAATACATCAACGATTCCGTCCCTGTCGTCACCATCCCCGTCAATTACGAGGGAAAAGACGGCCCGATGGGCGAGCTCATCAATTATTGCTCCGAAAACACAAAAACCGCCGACTCCTCCGCCGGGACCGAAGAGAAGAACTGCTACCTCGTCCTCTGGGCCAATTGGCAAGAAGGCGACAGCTACAAATTAGCCACGAGCACCGACGCCGAAACGAAAAACAGCAACATGGCCAAACGCCTCATTTTCGGCGAAAACGCCTCCAACGCCTGGTACACCGATACCTCAAATGACGATAACAACTATAAAAAACTGCAATTGGTCCCCAATAGCGAAGCCATTCAAGACGGCCAATACGATAGTTCCAAGAGCGGAGCCGCCTACAAAGCCGCTTTCTATTACATGAGTTTGCTTAATGCCTCGAGCTATGGCGATGATTTCCATTGCGACGTCAATTTCATTTATTCGCATCGGAGCACCGCCCTCGTCGATCCGTTAATCGAAAAGGGATCATGGCACCTTTCGCCCCATTTCGGCCCAACGTTGATTTCTAGCCTCGTCGCCTTGGCTCTTTTAGCCCTCCTTAGCGCCCTTTTCTACCGCATCGGCGCCTTAAGCGTCGTCTCTAACGTCCTTATCGCCGCCTTCGCCTCTTTTTCGCTATTTGCTTATTTCCACGCCGCCTTCGGCATCGGAGCCGTCGTCGGCTTCGCCCTCGGCGCCTTGCTTACCGCTTTCGGGTCGATTTATTATTTTGCCAAATTCAAAGAGCAGCTTTATGAAGGACGCTCGCCCAAAAAAGCCCATCAGGAAGCCATCAAAAAAGCCCTTTGGCCAACTGTGGACATCGGCGTTTTGGGCATTATCATCGGCCTATGCGTCTATGGTTTCGTCCCCGCGACGATCGGCGTCATGGGCCTTAGCCTCATTTTGTCGAGCTTCTTTGGCACCCTCGCCAATCTCCTTTTGCTCCGCTTAGAAGGGTATCTACTCGCCAACGACAATCAGACGGAAGCCCATCTTGCTTCCCTTTATGGCGTCGACGTCAAGAAAATCCCAAACGCCTTGCAAGAGGAGAAGCAAACCTATTTCGGTCCTTATGCCAAAACCGATTTCGCCAAACACAAGACGGTTTTCGGGATCGTGGCAGGGGTGTTATTGCTCGCTTCCGTCATCGGTGTCTCGGTTTGGAGCGCTTTAGGAAACGGCTACAATTACGCGGATGCTTATGACGACACCACCTCGCTTTCTCTCGAATATCGCGTCCGCGAAGGGCAAAGCACGGCCGAATTCTCCAAAATCGAGGATATCGAAACCAAATTCCTTCCTTTGCTATCCTATGAAGAGCAAACCTTCGACAATTACGTCAAGGAAGACGGCATCGTCGTCGAATCGGCCACGATCTACGACAGCGACACCGCCAGCGGCGAACAAGAAGCCTACACCGTCTATTATTTCCATATCGACCTGAACCGCTATTTCGCCCCCGACACCGATTACGTCTTCCTCGTCAATGGCGTTAGCGAAACCGATTTGCTCACCAACGTCGTGGCTAAATTGGCCGATGACTGCGGCATGGAAGTAGGAGTGGCTAATAACGTCACCGTCCAAGCCGGCGTCCCGACTTTGGGAACGATCTACCTCTCCTTGGGCGTCGCTTCTTTGGCCAGCTTGGCCTATCTCTTCTTACGCCATCGTCCTTCGCGCGCCTTGGCCGCTTCCTTGATTTCCCTTGGCTCTAGCGTCTTCGTCGCCGGGTTATATTCCTTAACCCGTATCGCCATCACGCCCGTCGCCAACATCGCTTTGATAGCCGTCTTCTTCGCGGCGTTGCTTTTATCTTCCTATATCCTTAACAAAGAAAAGGAAATCCGTAAAGAAAGCCGTGAGCACGAAAAGGAAAGCGCTTCTTTCCGCGACGCCTGCTTGCTACGCGCCAATAGCGAAGCGGCCGGCGATTTGATTATCTTCGCCATCGTCATCTTCGGAATTCTCCTAGCCTTTATGGCCTTAGGCCCAGCCACCTATTATCCGATTTTCTTAGGAGCCATCGTCGGTTTGCTATTCGTCACCTTCCTTTCTTTGTGCGCTTTGACGCCGCTAGCGACCTTATTGTCGAAGTGGTTGCGCCTCGCTAAGAATTCCATCGCGGAAAGCCGCAAAAAGAACAAGGAAAGCAAGCCCAATAGCGGTAACCTTCCTTCGAGCCGCCGCCGCGCCGAGCCTGAAGAGGCCATCTTCATCGGCATCAACGATTGATGAATATCCGCGAAAGATTCTTCGAATATTTCTCTTTGAACGAGGAAAGCTACACCAAGCTTACCTCTCCTCTTAGTTTTTCCTCTTTGCCTTCCATCAAGGATGACGAAGACGTTAAGAAAGCCGTCTCCCGCCTTCGTTTGGCCAAAGAAAAAGGGGAGAAGATCCTTATTTATGGCGATTACGATTGCGATGGGGTGATGAGCTCTTCCATTTTGCTTTTGGCATTAGAAGAATACGGCATAAAAGCCGAAGGGTATCTGCCTTCCCGTTATCTCGATGGCTATGGCCTAACGAAGGAAAACGTCGATAAAATCGCCGCCAAAGGCTTCGATATCATCTTCACCACCGATAATGGCGTGACGGCCCACGAAGCCTTGAAAGAAGCAAGAGCGAAAGGGCTAACGACCATCGTCCTCGATCACCACGAATTCGACGGCATCCCTCCCGAGACCCCCTTTTTGATCCATTCGTCAAAACCTAACGCCTTAAGCCTCCCAATCAGCGCCGGCTTCCTCGCTTTCCTTTTTAGCGAATCGCTTTTGGGGCGTTATGACCCGTATTTGCTTACCTTAGCGGGCATCAGCACCCTAAGCGATAGCATGCCGTTATTGCGGGAAAACCGCGATTTGGTCCGTTTGAGCATCGACATAATGAATAAAATGCGCTATCCAGAATATAGCCATTTGATCGATAAATACCCGCTTGATGAGACGACTATCCAATTTGAAATCATCCCTAAGGTCAACGCCGTCGGCCGCATCGAAAAAGGAACGCAAATCAATCGTCTGCTCGCTTATTTTACCCATCGTAACGATCAAATCCCCCTCGTGGCCCAATACCTAAACGAGATCAACGAAAAAAGGAAGCAATTGACCAAAGACGCCGTCGGGGAATTGCTTATCGATGAGAAAGAGCCGACGATCGCCGTTTGTAGCAATCTTCCCGAAGGCCTAAACGGCCTTTTGGCATCGCGACTTCTTTCTTCTTTCCATAAGCCTGTGGCCGTCTTCGGCCATAAGGACAAGGATGAGAATGTTCTCGTCGGATCCTTAAGAAGCGTCGACGGTTTCGACGTCATCGGCGCGATGAAACAAATGAAG
>CAVKTU010000108.1:0-4759 GCA_963659395.1 Holdemanella sp.
TAACTATAGTTATCCTTGCGTAAAGGCTAGCAGGTCTTCTACGTTTTCGTCCGATGTCCCTCAAAGGCTATCGAGTAAGCTTGCGCTAGCGGGCCGAAAGGAAGAGCGACATCCGGGAAACGGGAAAAGCCCTCTAATCTTTGTTTACGCAAAGAAAGGAGACATAAAATATGTCTAAATTTACCGGATCGAAGTGGAAAAAATCACGCCACCTCAGTTTCAGCGTTCTCGAAACCGGCGATGAACTCAAAAAGAGGGCTTATGGCCCTGGCCAACACGGCCAAGATCGCAAAAGGAAGCCCAGCGAATACGGCGCCCAGCTCCTTGAAAAGCAAAAGCTCAAGGAACTTTATGGCGTCAATGAGCGTCAATTCCGCCGCCTCTTCTTGATCGCTAAGAAAGAGAAGACCGTCACCGGCCTCGCCTTCTTCCGTTTGCTCGAAAGCCGTCTCGACAATTTGGTTTACCGCATGGGCTTTGCCCGCACCCGCGCCGCGGCCCGCCAGCTCGTTAACCACGGTCACATCACCGTCAACGGCAAGAAAGTCGACATCGCCAGCTATATCTGCAAAGTCGGCGATCAAATCGGTTTGAAGGAAGCAAGCCCCCTCAAAGTCGTCAAGGAATCCTTCGACGGCAAACCGAATATCCCAGGATACGTCACCGTCGACGTTGAAAAATTCGTCGGCACCTTCTCCCGCTTGCCCGAGAGAAACGAGCTCGCCAAAGACATCAACGAAGCGCAGATCATCGAATACTATAACCGCCTTCTCTAATCGGTTATCGCTTCAAAGCCCCGCCTATGTCAGCGCGGGGTTTTTATTTGCTCGTTTACTAAGCTTTCGGCGGCATCTCGAATTCTTGATAGGAGGAGAAATCGGGGAAGCTTATTTGCTGCGTGGCGTCAAAATCGAAAGAGGTGTTTTGCTTGATCTTCGCGGAAAGGGGAATCGAGGTCGAACCCGCTTCGAGATCTTCCCTCGAAAGGATATATTCCTTCATCTTTTCTTCGTCGAAACGAAGCTCGAAATCGACGTAAGAAGACAGAAGCTTCTCTTGATCGTAACGCAAGCGAAGCGCCAAATCGCTTTGCTTTATCGTTTCTAACATGGGAAGAAGGTCATCGTCGAGGAAGGATAGAACCCTTTCCTTTTCTTCGGATTTGAAAACCGATGAGACTTCCTTTAGCGAAGAGGCCATATCCTTCAAATCGTCGGCGAGATCCGTCATCTTGGCGTCGAAGGTGTAACGCATCTTCCCTGCGTATTGCTCATAAGAGGCGGTGATAGCAGCATCCGAGGAAAGAATCTTCTCTAGTAACGATGGCAAAAGGACCGACAGGCTTTCGGAAACGGGAAGAAGGCCACTCCTATCGACGGAAGCGATGGCATCATCGGAAAGGGTCTTCTTAACGCCGTTTTTCGGGAAATCGTAGGAAGAGAGATCGTAACCGTATTTAGGCAAAATGAGCTTCATCCCCCAATTGATGAAATTGCGGGCGTTCTCGTTGGGCTTAGAATAAATGACGCCGTTAGAAAGGTAATTGTCGAATTGGCATTCCTTGCCGTCGAAAATCAGGGCGGAAATACCCACATTCTCCGTGGAGATAATGGCTTTTTGCACATGATTTTCGATTTTTAAGGACCTAAACGAATCGCTTTGGAGGGAAGAGAAAACGGAGGAAACGCTTTCGGGGTTAATCGATATTTTGCTAGTCGACGGACTGACCCAAGCGAAAGAGGGATCGTCTTTTCCTAACAATCCGCGGGTGATGGTGGCATCCTTATAGCCGAAATCGTAAATAGGATTCGGGGAGGATAGGCCAATAACGTCATAATCCTTGAAGGCGATGAGGTCGGCGCGCAGATAGCGGTATCCCTCGTCCCCCTTAAGTTCGGCGCTAGACGAGGATGATTCTGATGAATCAGCTTCGCTAGATGCGCATGAGGCCAATAAGGCGGAGGCCAAGAGCAAATACCGAGAAACGTTTGTTTTTTTCATGATTC
Organism: Holdemanella sp.; assembly: GCA_963659395.1. Lineage (GTDB taxonomy): Bacteria > Bacillota_I > Bacilli_A > RFN20 > CAG-826 > UBA4951. The sequence goes on from CAVKTU010000108.1 coordinate 2,007, forward strand.
CATTATCCGATTAAACGCTTTAAAGGTTAAGAAGGAATTACGAGGCGTCGGATGAGCACGCCAAGGAACGGTTGCCTGGCACGAAGGCGTTCCATAAGGCGGCGCCCGTGTTGCCCCAATAATCGGTACCAGGCGCGGCATTATGGATGGTGCTTTGGCTCGCCTGCGCGCTGATTCCAGTCATCTTCATGATGGTTTGGGCAGGGATAACCAAGGAACTCAAATAACCTTCCGAAGCGCTGCCGTAATCGCCGCCGTTGATGATGACGCTAAGCTCTTTTAAGATGCTGTTGCTAACCAAAGCGCCCAAATCGACGCCGATTTTCCAAGACGGATGGTTGTTGTCGTTAGAGGTATAAGAATATTGGGTGAGGAGTTTCTCATAGGCCGTGGCCTTTTCCTTCGTGCCCGTAACCGAATCGCTGGCTTTGCTATAAACCCAATCGCCTAAGCCTAGAATATCGTAAAGAACCAATCGCAAGACGTTTTTGCTATTGGCCAACTGATCGGTGCTGTATTTGACGATGGGGTCGGTGTCTTTCTTCTCGCCGGATAACTTATAATAGGTGTTATATGAGGAAACATATAAATAGCCCTTTTGATCGGCTAAAGCGGTTTCTTCGCCGCTAGCGGCCGTCTTTTCGGTATCGATGTTATCGTAATAAATAAGCGATGTGCGGTAATTGTTGCTGGCGAACGCATGATAATTCTGCGACACGACGAACGTCGCGATGTTCGAAACGGAGCCATAAACCTTAACGACTTCGCCTTTCACGTAAATATAGAAATCCAATTTAAGGTTAAGGGTGATGGCGTCAATTCCGATCACCGACAAAGTCACTTTGACCGAATCGCTATAAAGACGATAGGAAGAACGCCGCGATTCATTGAGGGCGGACTCTAGCAAAACGTCAATTCCATCGAATCGATAATAATTGCCATCCGCGAAATCGGTGACGATGCTAAGTTTGGAATCGTCAAAGGAGGCCTCGCCCAAAGTGATGGTGCAATTAATCGTCTTATCTCCGTAAAAGATGTCCGATAAAACGATCGAAGTCAATTCTGATTGTTGGAAATTAAGGGTAATATCAAAAGAGCTTCCTTCCTTAAGTCCGAAGGCACCGCCGTCCAAGGTGAAAACGCACGCCTCATCGCCTAAGGAGGCGTTTTGGATAAGGGAAGTGGCGATAAACGGCCCGTAGCGGCCAGCCGTCAAGGCCCCCACCACGTTCGAGAGCATGGCTACCCTAATAGGATCAAAGAATTTGGCGAAGCGCGGGTCGTCGTCGTTATATAGCCCCACTGCCATCGCGATGATCGAATTGAGGTCTTTGATCGTCATCTCTCCCCTCATGCCCTCGTTGTTGGAATCGCCGTCGTTATAATGGAAACGGGTGACATCGCTATCCAAGGCGCCCGTCACATCGATTTTGACGTGATTGTTTTTCGTTGAGCCGTCTTCCACCTTATGTTTCAAGGTGACATCGCCTGAGCCTTTTTTCATGCCTTCATTGAGATCGAAATAGACGTTGCCGCTGATTTCGGGATAGCCCAAACCCGAAGCGTCGAGGACGCTGGCGTCGAATTTGACGTTGGCCCGTTTCTTCTGGAAGAGGTTTTGCATTTGGCTAGCGCAAGTCGGCAATCCTTTGATATCGAAATAACCTGAGGTGTCGTTATTCTTTTCAAGGTAATCGGAAAGGGTGATGACGAGACGGTCGATGCTGACGTTGCCAATTGATGAATTTTCCAAAATCGCCTGCAAAACCCCTTCGCTTGAGGCATCAATGGTCAATTTTAATGTTGCTTCATCGCCCAAACCAAATTCCTTCAATAAGAGGTTGGCAATTATTTTATTAGGCGAGGTTTCGATGGAGGAAACCATCGAGACGCATTTATCGTAACGTCCGTTTTTGATGTCTATGATAGCCACGCTTTCGGTGAGGAAGGAAAGAAGGCTATTAGTGAAGCCTTTGCTTAAGCCGTCTTCCTCAAAAAGAGCGAGCAAGGAATCGAAGGTCACTTCATCCATCGAGAATTTCATGACGTCGTTATAAGTGAGATAAGCCCGCCATGAGGCCTCCTCGCTTTCGTTAAAGAAGGAGATCTTCTTCGTGCCACGAGCGTCTTTCAAATCGTATCCGCCGATTTCGGCCTCGCCCATGAAGAGGGAATTGTCGATGTCGAAATCCAAAGAGGCCGACAAATCGAAATTCTCTTCGACGCCCTGCTCATTGCGGTTAGCGAAATTGGTTTGGTTACGGAAAGCGCCTTCGAGAGAAAGATGGCCTTTTTTGCTCTTGGAGAGTTCGACCGCTTTCTTGACGATGCCCATCGAATCGATTAAAGGGGTGTAGCTATCGGTATCCGATGGCTTCAACGACAGAAGATCGGAATAGCTTAATTCGTCCCGTTTGACAAGGAAAGAGAAGGAAGCGCTGAATCCCTCGCCCTTCAAATCATCGCCATAGACCTTCGAAAGGTTATACGACAAATCGCTCAAGAAGAAGACCTTGCCTGAGAATAGCGAAGGACAAGAGAAAGAGAAAAGATAGGAAGAGGCGCCCGTCTGTTCGAGAAGATATTCCATTTTGATATCGGAAAGGCCGCTACCATCTTTAAAGAGAGAGGAGTCGATCCAGCGATAAAAAGAATCAGGGATCTTAATGGAATCGCGGCCGAAGATGGAAATAATCGAATCGAAGAAGGAATCGAAATCGGCGTGATTGTATGAATACCTAGCGCCTAAAAGG
>CAVKTU010000109.1:0-4727 GCA_963659395.1 Holdemanella sp.
GTTTTTGCAATTATCCCGACGTCCGTTGCTTAGGGGAAGTGGGGGTCTTCGCCGGCTGGATCCTTATGGCGGTAGGCGGAGGCGTCGGCTCCACGGCGGGTGGCATCAAACAATACCGCATGGCATTGCTTTCGAAGGAATTCTATTGGTCGTTAAAATACAAAAACAGCAGCAAAAAGACCATCAATCCCCGCGTCGTTTACCATTTAGGGGAAGAGAGGGAAGTGGATTCCTCTAGCGTGAGCGAAGCGAGGAATTACGCTTTGCTTAATCTTTCCTTCTTCGCGGTTGGGGCCCTTAGCTTGATGTTCTTTCCAGGCATCAGTTTTAGCGAGGCCTTCAACGAATTCATGATGGGATTTTCGAGCACTGGTCTTAGCTATTTCGATTTGGCCGCTTATAAAGCTAATCACGCCGTTGGGTATTATCACGGGGTTTTATGGGTCATCAACATCGGCATGTTCTTAGGGCGTTTGGAGATCTTGCCTTTATATTTCGCCTTCCATCGCCTGGTGGTCGATCCGATAGAACGGCTCATCGAGCGCCGTAAACGTGCTAAGATATCCGCAGAGGTGAATTAATATGCTGATCGACGAAATCAAAAAAGCCAATATCGAGGCCATGAAAGCCCATGACCAAAATGCCCGCAGCGCCTACTCGATTCTCTTATCCCGCTACATGGAGAAGAAAACATCGGGGGCGGGCACCGAAATAAGCGATGCCGATGTCCTCGCTATGATCCAAAAGCTTAGCAAAGAACTTGATGAGGAGAAGGAAGGCTACCTTAAAGCGGGCCGAGAGGAGCAAGCATCGAATGTCGATATGCAAAAGGCCGCTCTTCAGAAATATCTCCCTAAGCAGCTTAGCGAAGAGGAGATAAAAAACATCATCGCTTCTCTTCCTGATCATAGCATCCCAAACGTCATGAAGCACTTCAAAACGAATTACGCTGGGCGCTGCGACATGGGATTAGTAAGCAAAATAGTGAGAAACGGATAGCTATCGTCGATTTTGTCTTGCTTAGCGAAAAGGTCGTTCTTATAATAAGCGAGCCGTTGGGGGAATGGTTCAATGGCAGAACAGAGGTCTCCAAAACCTTTGATGTGGGTTCGATTCCTTCTTCCCCCGCCAAAAAGAGAAAAGCCGACATTTTGTAGAAAATACAGAATGTCGTTTTTATTAGCTTCGGTGTCCCGCTTTGGCCGCTGAACCCTTAGGGAACGGCAGAGGAGGGCGCCGACTCCGTCATGGAGGATTAATTTGGGGCGGCGCCAACGGCGATTAGTTCAAAACGCTTGGTGTGAATCGTTAGAAGGATGCTAACATATATGCGATGGTTGGGCCTTTGCACATAAGATTCATATGCGACTTTAAATGGTGTGTAACGATGGCGGCATAGTGAGGAGAGAGGATGATGTCAGAGAAAACGAATGAAATAACAATCAGAAGCTCAGCGGCGGAATATCTTACTTATGTCGCTTCCATCGGTGATAAAATTCAAAACATAGAGGTAAGGTACGAAGACGAGAATATTTGGCTCACTCAAAAGATGTTAGGCATGCTGTTTGACGTAGAGCCACAGACCATTACTTATCACATTAAAAAGATTTTTGCGGATAGCGAACTCAGCGAAGAGGCAACTACTCGAAAATTTCGAATAGTTCAAAATGAAGGCGACAGAAGTGTATCAAGGGATGTTATGCATTACAATCTGTCAATGATCATTGCCGTCGGATTCAAAGTCAACTCGGAAAGGGCCGTTCAATTCCGCAAATGGGTGAATCAGATCGCTTCCGAATACACAATCAAAGGCTGGGTGATGGACGACGAAAGGCTTAAACGCGGAACGTACCTTACGGACAAATATTTCGATGAGCAATTAGAACGTGTTCGAGAAATTCGAGCTTCGGAGCGGAAGTTCTATCAGAAGATCACCGATCTATATGCCACCGCGATAGATTATGACAAGGACGCTTTAGCGACCAAACGCTTTTACGCAACCGTTCAAAACAAAATGCATTTTGCCATACACGGGAATACGGCGGCGGAATTGATTGTTAAGCGCGCTGACGCAACAAAAGAGCATATGGGGCTTACCACTTGGCAAGACGCTCCCGGTGGGAAGATTCAAAAGTCCGATGTCGTGATTGCCAAAAACTATTTGAACGAGTTCGAGATCGGGCAACTTAATAGAATGGTTACTGCGTATCTTGATTTTGCCGAAAGCATGGCACAAAGAAAAATTCCTCTGACGATGGCGGACTGGGAAAAACGTTTGAATTCGTTTATCGAGATGTTCGAATATGGGCTTCTAGAGGATGTTGGAAAAGTTTCTAACGAAATCGCAAAGCTACACGCGGAAACAGAATTTGAAAAATACAGGGTGATTCAGGATAGGCTCTTTATGTCCGATTTCGATAAATACATGCTTGAACTCGAACAGCGTGTCAAAAAAGACGAGAAAGATAAGAAATAGTGGCCTGTTATAGGTGAATCGATCGCGGAAGAGGATTGCAGTTTAAATGTGAATGCTTCTCTAGTTTGACAAAATAATAAGCGCAAAAGGCACATTCCTTCGATTGGATCGTGCCTTTTTGATTCGTTTTTTCTCAGGATTATGTAGTAAGTCCGCCGATGTCCTCAAACAATTCGCCTTCAGGCATTCTTTGTTGTTTTGAGATTGCGCTTTGCGGAGTTTTTGTGAACGGCAAAGCCATTCTGAGGAATCCGCTCCTCATTAGCGAGAAAATAATACGGACTTGCTGCGGCGGGCCATTTCGCTACGAAAGAAAAGGGGAAGCCTTAAGCTTCATTTAAGGTTTCTTGTTACAATATAGGCGTTATGCGAATCCTTTTAGTCGATGACGAAAGAAGCTTCTCCGCTGCCTTGAAAGCCATCTTAGAGAAGAACCGTTATACCGTCGAATGCGCCTACGATGGCTTAGAGGCCCTTTCGTTTTTGGAAACGGAGACTTTCGATGTCATCTTGCTAGACGTGATGATGCCGCGTTTGGACGGTTATCAATTATTAAGCAAAATCCGCGGCGCGGGGAATAACACCCCCGTCATCTTCCTTTCGGCGAAAGGGGAGACGGAGGACCGCATCAAGGGGCTTGAATTAGGGGGCGACGACTATTTGCCTAAGCCTTTCTCTTCGAAGGAGCTGCTAGCGAGGCTAAAGGTGATTCTCCGCCGTTCCTCTTCGTTATGCCTTACCCATTCATATGATGGTCTTACCCTCGACGAAAAGGATTTTTCGTTACGGTATCAAGACAAAAAGGAATCCTTATCCAACAAAGAATACCAATTGATGGAGCTTTTCCTTTCCTCCCCCAATCGCCTTTTCCCGGCCGAGAGGCTGCTAAGCGAAGCGTGGAACATCGATTCGTCGGGTGATATCTCCTCCCTTTGGGTCTTCCTTTCCTCATTACGGAAGAAACTTAAGGCCATCGAGGCGCCCTTTTCCATCAAATCGGTTCGGGGGCTTGGCTACCGCCTCGAGAAAGATGTTTAAGAAATTGCGCCTCAAATTCATCGCTTTGGCGGCCGCTTCATCTTTTTTGGTTCTTTCCCTTATCGTCTTGGTGCTAAATGTTTCGCTATATTATTCGACCAAATCGCGCTTAAATACTGATGCCAAGATGGCTTATTCCCTTCCTTTGCCTCGTGAAGAGAAAGAGGGAGCGAAGGAAGACGATAAAAAGCTGCTTACCCGTTATTTCGTCGTCACCATCGAAGAAGATGGCGCTTATTCATATTACGGCACTGCGCAATTCCCTTTGGAGGAGAGTCGCTATAAGGAATTAGCCAAGACGGCCTTCTCCTCTTCTAAAGAGGACGGCTTCGTCGATTACCTATATTATTACCGTTTGGATAGCAAGGCCGTTTTCCTTGATGCGAGAAGCGAGCGCGATTCCTTGGATTCGACCCTTCTTATCTCCTCTTTGGTCGCTCTTTCTTCTTTCTTGGCCATCACGGGGGCGACCGCTTTGGCGTCCCAAAGGGTGATTAAGCCCTATGAGGACAATTATAAGGCCCAACGTCGTTTCTTAACCGACGCCTCCCATGAATTAAAGACGCCTCTGGCCGTTCTTTCGGCCAATATGGAATTATTGTCGTCCCAAGAAGAGAACAATCGTTGGATCGTTTCCTCCAATAAAGAAATCGAAGCGATGAGGAAACTCGTCGACGAGCTTCTTTCCCTAAACAAAATCGAGGAGATCTCCTCTTTGAAGAAGGAGCCTTTCGATCTCTCTTCGGATTTAGAAGAGGCTGCCGATTGCTATGAGGCGATTGCTAGGCAAAAGAAGCTTTCCTTTAGGCGCGACATCGAGAATCCGGTGTCATATGTCGGTAACGAAGAAACCATTCTTAAGCTGATTGGGATCATGCTCGATAACGCCTTCAAATTCGTCGATGATGGCGGGGAAGTTATAATAAGATTAAGCGAAAACAAGAAAAGGGTCCTTCTTTCCTTCGAAAACAGCGTCTCCGTTCTTGACGAAGAGAAACTTAAGCGCTGCTTCGAAAGGTTTTACACCGCCGACGAATCGCATTCCCATCAAAAAGGCGGATATGGCATCGGCTTATCGATTGCCCAGGCGATCGTCGAAAAGCATCATGGCGAAATCGATTTGCATGCTGATTCCATAAAGAAGAGAGTCTGTTTCGAAATCTCATTGAAATAATAAGATCCCTTAAGGTTCATTTAAGAAAAGGCGCTTATT
>CAVKTU010000110.1:0-1276 GCA_963659395.1 Holdemanella sp.
TATATATGAAGTTCCTACATCGAAAACCGGCTTCTGCCATAAATCCTTATATGAATCGTTAATGCGCCTAATGCCCGTGGCAAACACCTCAACGATGTTAAGCCGATGGAAAACGCTAGCAAGTATGGGGTTCCTTAAGCACGAATATTTCCCTTGTAAGAAAACTTCCTTGGACATCATTGGCATGAGCCCGCCTGGGGAAGATACCTCTATTTTATCCGCATGCATTTCGATTTTGGTGTTGACCTTATTGTCCCACACCCGATGTATGATCGAATTGGCCACCGCTTCTCGGAAGGCTTCAAACGGCACCAGTTCGTACTTTTCTCGAAATCCACCATCGATTCGTTCGACAATGTATTCGTCCTCAAAGATTTTTAAGACTTCCAAGTATTGTTCCAAAACGGAAATGCCTGACAAAGTACGTCTTTTTTTTATTTCATTGATATTCGACCCGAAAACAACGATGTCCAGCCCAGGAAAATCATTGACGTCGGCCAATAACGCAGCGGCGTTGTTGTAACCGTTTTGACTCAATAAATTAAGGCTTTTAAGGGTGTCTTCGTTAAACACGGTCAACCCCAGTTTTTCCTTCAAAGATCGCCCTAGAACCTCAAAGGTAAGATTTTGTTTTTTAGCCACCAGTTCCTCGTGGCTTAAATTCATTCCTTCAAGCACCAACCGATTTTCCGCAAGCGCATCAATCTCCACAGCCGCCGAATCGTTTCTTTTATAGCATTTGCCATTATAGCGATAGGGGGTTTGTAATCCTTTCGAAACGCTGAGGGTGATCGTATTGTCGGGATTGATTCGTAATACAAAATCCGGACGCGGTTTGATGGAATCATTGATTTGGTTTTCTATATTAAGACAAGCCTCTTGAGGATTAGAAATGCCTTTTATCAAGCGGTCGTCGGTAACGCCGAAAATAATGACACCATCTCCGTAATTGGCGTAAGCGCTAACTGTTTTTAGATACGATTTGCTAATGTCTTCCTTATATTCTAGTGTCTTAGATTCCCTTTCCAGCATAACCATCCTCCGTAACCGAATTATATAATGCCGCAGAGTCTTTTGCAACGATAGCGCTATCGTCGCGTTTTAATTTGCGACGATGTGTATATCGTCGCATTTTGGTCATATGGATAAATATTAACATTCAAAAATACAAAACGAAAAATATCTAAACCTCAAACAGAACGTAAATATTAATTATGCTTATGAACTAAATGGAAAAGCCTTCTTTTACGTAAACGACATTGCCACCGACAATCGT
>CAVKTU010000110.1:1286-4674 GCA_963659395.1 Holdemanella sp.
AATCGTCATATAAACATTAAAATCGTCGTCGATGATGGTGAAATCTGCTTTTTTGCCAACCTCGATGCTACCGACTTCTTTGTCTAGCTTAAGATTCTTGGCTGGGTTTAAAGAAACAAGGTTGATAAGGTCAGGCAAAGAATATCCTTGGGCTAACGGCTTAACGTTCCGTAAGGCCTTGTTAAGCGAAAGAATCGACCCGGCGATGGTATCATTCATAAGTCGCGCCACGCCATCGAAGATCTTGACCTTTTGGCCACCAAGTTCATAGTAGCCAGGAGACAAGAATTTCCCTTCAGTGCTATCGGTAATAAGAATGATGTCTTCCCTCTTCTTGTTCTTGAAGACGAATTTAACGGCATCGGCGCACGAATGAATCAAATCAGCGATAAGCTCCACTTTCAAACCATCGGTCAAAAGGGCCTCCCCAACGATTCCAACTTCCCGATGGGCGAAGCCTCTTTGAGCGTTGTACAAATGAGTGATGCAGCGAAGGCCGTTGCGATAAGCCTCTTTCACCACTTCGCCTTTGGCGTCGCTATGTCCCAAAGAGCAGGTTATGCCGTGCCTAACGCAATAGGACAAGAGCTCTTCTCCGCCTTCTTCATAAGCCACCGTGACTTCCCTGATGGCGTGTCCAGATAATTTATCCCACGAGGCAAACAAAGCGGCGTCCGGCTTTAAAATCGCCTTCGGGTCTTGAGCGCCGGGATGAAGAGGAGAAATGAATGGCCCTTCCAAATGGACGCCAAGGATCCTAGCGCCATCTCGCTCCGCGGAACGATAATCCCGAATATTAAGCAAGGCCTTCTCAATATTGGCGGTAGGCATCGTCATCGTCGTCGCTAGGAAGGAAGTGACCCCTTCTTGTGGCAATGATGTAGCGATATTCGAGAGGGATTCAATCGTCGCATCCATGGTATCGCTGCCGTTAGCGCCATGAATATGCTCATCGATGAATCCTGGGGCCAAATAGAGCCCTTTTGCGGAGATATTTGGATTTTTCGGCTCATCGATATAGTCAATTAATCCGTTTTTAATGCCGATGGATACTTCTCGCACGCCATCAGGCATAATCGCTTTGATTCGGTCAAATCCTTCAATCATATTGTCGCTCCTTTCATGCAGCTAGAGGCAAAAGGCTAGCCCCAATGATACCAGCATCGTTGCCATAATGGGCAAAGACGCATTCTTTGTATTCGGGGTCAATTCTCTTTTTCATGACATCCTGGGCATTCATAAGGCCTCCGCCAAGAATGATGAGTTCAGGCGAAGTATCATTCTTAACAAGAGCGAGCAAGGCGTTAAGCGCCGCCCCGTATTGGTTGAGGGCGCGGTTAGCTTTCGCTTCACCCTTTTTAGCTCTAGCCATGATCTCTTTCGTCTTGACGGGGAAACCATATAGCGAATAAACGTATTTCTTGAGGGCCGCCGTCGATAAAAGCTTCTCAGAAGGGAGTTCTTTGCCATCAATTCGGATAATCCTCTCACCCCAAGAAACGTTTTTGCTACGAAGGATTTTGCCATCGACCAAAGAAGCGCTGCCCACTCCCGTTCCGAAGGTGAGCATCGTGACATTGCGATGATCCTTATAATAAGAAAGCTCGCCATATAACGCTCCTAAGGCGTCGTTTTCCACGAACGTCGGCAAATGGTATCTTTCCTCCAAAAGGCTTTTAATCGGAGTGTGAGACCACCCCCTAAGATTTTGGCTATAAAGACAAACACCGTTAACGGGATCGATATCCCCCGCCGAAACTAAGCCTATCCGTTCGATGCCTTTCTCGTGGCTAAGCAAATTGTCGATTGTCTTGTATATGGCCTCGAGGATATCTTCGCGATCTCGAGCGAATCTAGTGCGATAGGAAGCGGAATAGATGATGCTTCCATCCATTACCACCCCACCTTTAACCGACGAGCCGCCTAAATCGATGCCAATCCTTTTCATCGATGCGCCTTTTCTAGCATATAGAGGTTGCCAAGCGAGGTCGCTTCGCTCGGCCCTAAATAAACCTCTCGTCCCGTAATATCCTTGACCAAATCATTCAAAAAGCGGTTTTGCACACCGCCGCCAAAAATAGAGATGCCTAAGAATCGCTCCCCCGTCATTTTCTCTAACCCCATTAATGCATCACGATAAGAGGTAGCTAAAGAGAGATAGACGCTGCGGAAAAGGTCGCCATCGCTAAGCGGCATCTTGACGCCTTCCTCTTGCAATAACGTTAGAACAACCTCTTTCATCGAAGAAGGATTAAAAAGCCGCTTATCGGCCATAGGGAAGCATTCGCCATAAGAAGAAGCCTTGGCCAAATTAACTGCCTCGATGACATTCGGAACCTCAGGCAGTTCCGTTAAGAGGCGATTGACGACCCACATCCCCATGATATTCGAAAGGAAGCGGACTTCGTTAGGAAGGGAGAGCTCATTCGAGAAAGCCTCCTCGAAAGCGGTCTCGTCGATAATGGGCTTATTTAGCAAAGCCCCAAACAAAGACCACGTGCCACTCGATAAATAAGCATAGCCCCTAGGCGAGGAGGAACCATAGAAGGCGCTGGCGGTGTCGTGCTCTAAAACGCAGACGACCTCGGCGTCATAGCCGATTTCCTTGGCTATTTCCTTTTGGAGGTTCCCTACAATCGTGCCACCGGGAAGGGGATTCGGGAAGAAAGAAGTATCTAATCCCAATTCCTTTAACAATCCCTCTTCGAAAGCGGACTTACGGCTATCGAGTAACCCCGATGTCGAAAGAATGGAGATTTCGTTTTGTTTAATGCCCGTCAACAAATAAACGAGATATGAAGGAAGCATCATCGCTTCCTTGGCTTTGGCTAAACGCCCAGTCTTCTTGTCATCGTATAATTGATAAATCGTATTGAAAGCGTGCGGATAAACGCCTGTTTTATAGAAGAGCTCACTAGGCGAGAGGAATTCCTCTTTGGCCTTATCCGTCCTTTCGTCGCGATAGGAGATGACCCGGTCGATCAATTTTTCGTTTTCGTCGAGCAAGGCATAATCGACCCCAAAAGAATCGATACCGATACGCGCCGGTATCTTATCAAGTTCTTTGGCTTTCTTTAAACCGATGATTATCTCATCGAACAATTTCTTAACATCCCAATAGCAATGGCCGTCATTCTGAGTGACCAAAGGCGTTTTGAAGCGGTATATCTCCTCTAAAACCATCGCCCCGGTTTGAGGATCGCGATGCCCTAAAACATGGCGGGCGCTCGTCGCCCCGATATCAACAGCCAACAAATAATTCATAATCTTTCCTCTCGCCATAATGGTGGCTTCCCACCCCATCAAAGTCAATTGTCAGCGACTCGAAAATGTATAAAAAAAGAGCCTGCCGCAACAGGTAGGCCCTTGAAGCTCATTACATGAGCGA
>CAVKTU010000111.1:0-4643 GCA_963659395.1 Holdemanella sp.
AGCGTGATGCCAATTATAATTGTTTAAAATCTCTTGTTTGCTGCCATGGGTGCCATACGAATTTAGCCCAAGGGCGTTTTTGCGCTTATGTTCCCAAAAATCATATTCTTTGATTATCGTCCCGATATAGTCGTGAAGAACGGATTGATCCTCGGTCTTTTCGTAATATTCATACAACATTTTGGTGAAGAAAGGCGGTTGCGAGCGATCCAAGATATAATTGGCGTTTGGCATGAAACCGAGGGTATTGATGAATTGGGCGATGTTATCGATGTTGTTTTTAGCTTGTTCATAATAGCCATCTAACATCAGCCCGATATTTATGAAATATGTATCCCAATAGAAGATTTCCACATAATGTTCGGTGGCGCATGGCGAGACATAGGGATGTTTGATTTTCACTTCGCCTCCCAATTCGTTGGCGGGATGGAATGTTTTCGGCCAATTTTCTTGAATGTATTCCGACACTTTATCCATTTTTCTTCCTTTCTTTGATGCCTTTTTTGATTTTGGCATCGATATGCGCAACCGCCATTGTATCATGCGCTAGCGGTCCATCTTGCGCGTTAGATAGCAAGTTCTTGTGATTTTTGCTTTAGATGCGCCCATAAGCGCTGGATAAGATTGGTCTATTAAATAGGAGGAACCTAATGTGTTTATTGCGCCCTGGCTTTCGTCAAACTTTTGCGTTTTATAGACGTTCTCTAAATATTGTTGGGGCCCCTCGAGGCGGTCGCTGGAACATATCTTTGACTTACTTGGAACAATCGGTCTATGAAGGAACGTCTAACTTTATGGCGAAGGCAATTATCTGGCGATGCACGCGAACTCGAGAATATTGGAGATTATGGAAAGGATTTGCAAACTTGGGCTTACCGTAAATATCTAATGAGAAAACGTTGCTGCCACAACGCGCGGCATTCGCGCCTTTTTAGACGTAAAACTTCGGGTTATAGCACGGCAGCGAAGAAATAAGGCAGGAAAAGAACTCCGCCCTCTTCCTTGACTTCGCCATCATGTAGCACGATTGCCTGTCCGATTTTCTTTCCGAACCGCTCCTTGAATTTCTGCAAGGATTTTATGGATTTGCTGGAACCGCTTTTGACTTCGATGGGGATGACTTTCTCTTGTCGTCTAATTAAGAAATCGACTTCTAAATCGATGTGGTAGCTTGCGTCCATTCTCTCATAGAAGAAAAGTCTATGGCCATTGCCTCGCAAGCATTGCGCCACGACGTTTTCGATGAACATGCCTTCGTTAATATGCAAGGAATCGGCGAGGATTTTCTTATAAAGGTCGTTGTCGGTGTATGGCTGATCGGTAAAGCAAAGCGAGACTAGTAGCCCCGTATCCATGAGATAGCATTTAAAATCGTCGCCTTCTGCGCTTAACGGCAAAGCGGGACTAGGATCGGAAGCGTTATAAACAAGATTCACGCAATAAGCGAGATTCAGCCAATGAATGGAGGAGGCATATTCGCGAAGACGGGCGTTCGGATTGATATGACTCAGACGATAATTTTTGTCATGCTTGTTTAGTTCGTTGGGGATATTGGCGTAGAAAGGGCTGACATAGCGAGGGTATTTCTCTTTTTCCTCGTCGGCTTTGCTAGCGTCATGCAAATAAAGGGCGTTAATCCGCCTTTTGGCTTTGTCGCAAAGTGAGAAGTCTCCGCTTTTTAGATATGCGGAGACGGATTGCGGCATTCCGCCCGTCAGCATATAGGTTCGGAATTCATACATAATCTTTGGCAAAGCGCTTCTTAATGGCGACGGCTTCTTAAGCGTGGAAGTAAGTAGTGGGATGATCCGCTCTTCCCCTTTGGCGCGAAGGTATTCTCCAAAAGTCAAAGGCAGAATTTCCAATTCGTCTTCTTCACTCGGGATAAGGATGTCGTTGGAGGTGGTGTCTATTCCGGCTAGGGATCCAGTTTCGATAAAGTCATATCGGCCATCCTCAAGCAAGGTTTTTAACGCGCTTCTAGCACGCGGGAAGAGCTGTACCTCATCAAGAATGATCAAAGATTGACCTTGATAGAGGGTTGTTCCAATCGAAGTTTGTAGCAATTCGTAAAAACGATCAAGGTTGTCAAGACCATTTACGAAAAGATCCTTCATTTGGTTTGAAGCGTTCAAAAAGCTGATTAAAACGAAAGATTTGTATTCGCGGTGCCCTAGAGCTAAGGCCAAAATCGTCTTGCCTACGCGTCGCGATCCCTTTAAGAAAAGGCCAATATGATTTCGAGCGGAATTTTCCTTCCACTCAAGCATATAGCGATAAGCATCGCGTTCGATATATTGCCCGCTTTCGATTAGTTCTTCATAACGATCCATAAAGTACCTCATCACAAGACCACATATATTTTAAGAGCAAAAATCACAAAACCGCAAACAAATAATAACGAGTTATCACAAAACTGCAGGTATCTAAGGTCAAAAAATCACAAAACTGCAAACTTTTGATGCTCAATCATCACAAAACCGCCGGCTGATTGCGTTAATTTGGCTGGGAAAACTGATATGTAATGGAGCACGCTTTCCTACGCGCATATTGACAAGGGGAGTATGATGATAGCGATATGAACCCCGAAAGCGTCAAAGAATTAGCCTTAGATTCCTTATATGACTCCCTGAAGGTCCTCGCTTTAGCGGTGCTTATTTATGTTCTTCTCTCTTTTTTCGAGGCTAAACTCGCCAAATTGCTCGAAAAGAGCAAGAAATGGGGTCCTTTCTTTGGTTCTTTAGTTGGCGCCATCCCTCAGTGCGGCATGAGCGTGATCGCCAGCGACTTATATCTAAAAAGACATTTGACGATGGGCACCCTCATCGCCATCTTCCTATCGACTAGCGACGAGGCCTTGCCGATTCTTTTAGGCGATTTTTCGGGGCGCTGGTATATGGCTTTCGTCGTTATCGCCATTAAAATAGGGGCGGGCTCCATCTTTGGCTTCTTAATCGATTTGTTGAGTCGCCATAATGACGAGGAAGTCGATAAACATCTATCCGAATGCCAGGGGGAAGAAGGGATCCATCGCGGTTGTTGCGGCCATTCAATCGAGGAAGAAGGCGAGGGGGCGTGGCATGAGCACTTGCTTCATCCTCTCCTTCATTCGCTAAAGATATTCCTCTATACTTACGTCATTTCCTTCTTGTTTGGCTTATTGATACTAGGAATAGGGGAAGATAACCTCAATGCCTTTTTGCTTGCCAATCGATATGTCTCTCCTTTGGCCGCCATTTTGGTGGGGATGATCCCTAGTTGTGCTTCGAGCGTCTTGCTTTCGAACCTTTATGTGGCGGGGGCTTTGCCTTTCGGCGCCCTCCTTAGCGGTCTTTCGATGAACGCTGGCCTTGGGCCGATTTATCTATTCAAAAGCAAGAAGAACCTCAAGAATTCTTTCCTTATCATGGCGCTTCTTATGCTTTTCTCATTGATTTTGGGCTATGCTTTTATTGGATTAACGTTATGAGTGAGAAGGAAAAGCGAAAATACGTCCATAGGAAAAGAGAAAGGACAGGGGAAGATATCGACATGCTCCACGAAAGGGAAATGGAGCCGGAAAGCCATTCGAATGGCTCCTTTCGTTACCGCGATCATATCGATTCCTATTAATAATTATGGCAACGCCCGTTCAACTTGATATAAGAAGCCGCGTCAAGAAGGCTTATCACATCTCATCCTACGTCCTTTTGGCCATCTTTTCCCTGATTGCCTGTTTCTATTTCCTATATTTGGTCATCACTTCCGATAACGTCGGCGAGAATTATCTGCTTTGGACGCAAGGCGTCTTTTCTTTGCTGTCCTTGGCTTTATATGGCGCTTTGCTTTTATGTTCCTTCTTGCCGTTAAAACAAACCTTCGCCCATTTCAAAGCCTTGGATATCCTGGCTATCGCGCTCCGCTTCGCCATATTAATTTCCGCCTCCTTGATGCTTACCATCTCTTGCTTAGGGGAGGAAAGCGCTTTCTCTTTCTTTTTCCGGGCGTACGCCATTTTCTTATTGGTCTTCGAGGCAATCTTCCTTATCTTCTCTTTCCTGTCCCTTGCTTGGTACGCGGAAAACAAAGACCGTTATCATTACGAAGAGAAGGAGGGCGAAAGGAACCTTCCTGATCGTAAATAGGGGGAAGAGGGCTTACAGAAAGACGCTTCTTTGCTTGCCATGGGGAAGAAAGTGCGTAAAATAAGCCTTGCCTTGGGGTGTAGCCAAGCGGTAAGGCATGGGTCTCTGAAACCCACATGCACTGGTCCGATCCCAGTCACCCCAGCCAGAAGCTAAGCACAGCATTGATTAAAATCGGTGCTGTTTTTTCTTAGAGCGAGAAAAAGACCTTTATTAAAGAGATTGCTTACACATTAGGGAGACGCATCGAGATGGTTTCATGCAATGGAACGTTAGCCAATTCGTGCCAGATTTGCAGGGATATTCCGCTTAAAATGGAAATGACAAATATTTTAGCAAATGACAAAAAGATTATATGAATGACAAAAAATATTTGAAATGACAAAATTATGTAAATAGAATTAAGATAAGATGAGGAAGTCATCATGAAAAACCCTTTTAATACGACGTTCGGCGCTTTGCCGCAAAGCTTACTTAGCCGCGACCACGAAATCGAATTGGTCAGGAACGCTTTTGACC
>CAVKTU010000112.1:0-4597 GCA_963659395.1 Holdemanella sp.
GATTTGATTTGTATTACAATTCCGACAAAAAAAGAGGGGAGATCGATTTCTTGATTGATGTTGAAAAAATAGTCCCGATCGAAGTCAAAAGCGGCAAAGATTACAAAAGGCATTCCGCTTTGACGAACATCCTTTCCAATTCCGCTTTTGCGATGGACGAAGGGATTGTTTTTTGTAACGAAAACGTTTCCCAAAAAGGGGAAACGCTTTATTTGCTGATTTATATGGTGGCTTTCATCGAGAAGAAAAGGAACGAAAAGTCGCAAATCGTTAAATTAGAGATACCTTCGTTATCTCATTAATGGCTGTCGCTTAGGTTAAGGAGATAACGGCAGGGGACGGTGGCGTTGTCTTCGCCCCGAAGCTCTTCTAAACGGATGACGGTGATGGCGCCCACGGGGTCGCCGCCGCCCGAACGAACGAGCTTAGCTAAAGCGGCAAAAGTTCCACCCGTCGCTAGCAAATCATCGATCAATAAAACGCGGTCGCCATTCTTGAAGGAAGCGGCAGGGACTTCCATCGTCGCGGTGCCATATTCTAATTGGTAGCTTACCTTGATGGTGATTCCAGGGAGTTTGCCCGCTTTCCTGGCCATGACGAAGCCGATACCCATTTCGTAAGCTAAAGCGGCTCCGAAAAGGAAACCGCGCGATTCGGCTCCGACGATGACGGTCGGATGGAATTCCTCGGCTAATTTCTTTAATTCGCCTACGCAGTAACGGAAGGCTTCGGGATCCCTTAACAAAGGAGAGATATCCTTAAAAGAAATCCCTTTTTTCGGAAAATCGGGTATGACGCCGATATATTGCTCTAAGTCCATGGCTTTTACCTCACCTAGGTATTATAAGGCAAGGGCGAAAGGAGCAAAGATGAAACCGCTATCTTAATGGGGGCGACTTACGAAGATATCCTTGCTTATAAGCTCATCAAGGCGACCCATTTCGAAGATGATCTGGCTTCTTCTTTTTGTATCAGCCTTATCGAGGTCATCGAGCATGGCAACGGAAAGCCCAGCCGCATAGGCGCTGGCGATGCCATTAGGGGAATCCTCAACGACCAAGACATCTTCTTTGGATAATTTTGCGGTTACTAAAGCGTTTAGATAAACGTCGGGGTAGGGTTTTCCGTGTTCGACGTCTTTGGCGCTCAGCGCCTGGTCAATGTATTCAGTGATTCCTAATTCTGAGATTTCTTCTTTTAACCTTTCTAATGGCGTGCTGGAAACGATATAGGCGCCGATCTCCTTTTCCTTAAGGAAGCGAAGGCACTTAAGAGCCCCAGGTTTTAGTTGCAGGGGATGGCTTTTAAGGTAATCGTTCATTAGTTCGACGCGTCGTTGGCGAATGTTCGAATATGGGAAAGGGACGCCATAAGCTTCCTCCATAAGTTTCTTTCCTAATGCGGCGTCGCAACTTCTTAGTTTAAGTATTTCTTCTTTTTTGGGCGCGAAGCCGAATTCCTTTATCGCCTCGCTCCAAAAGCGCTGATAAAGGCGCTCGCTATCGGCGATGACGCCATCAAAATCGAAAAATACCGCGCAAAACCCCTTTCTATTTCTTGAATCCAGGTTTTGCTTACTGATATCCATGCCCTATATGATAGGCGTTTCGCCTTTCCTTTCCCAGTTATCAGGAAGGAATTTAGTCATGCGCAGCTAAAGGACTTTTTCAATGAAGCGCAAAGCGAGTTCGACCCAATTATGGCAATAAGCGGCTTCTTGAAGTCTTTGAGGATCGACGTTATCGGGGTAGATATACGGTTCGGCGATGGAGCCGCCATGGATGCCATAGGCGTAATGATGTAGTTCAAACCGGACGCCATTTTGCTTTAGAGCGATCGCTAGCAATAGGGAATTCAATGAGCTAACATCGGAATCATCATTGTTGGCCCAGATGAAAGAAGGCGGAAAAGAAGGATTCACTTGTTTTTCGATACAGTATTCGTCCTTTTTCTCTGGGGCGTTAAGGAGCAAATTATCGGCGGTCTCTTGATGGGCGTCCATATCGATGACCGGATAGCCAAGCAAGAGGGCATTAGGCTTAATTTCGTCGGCCCTCGACGATAGGAACGCGGCATATTTCGCTTTGCTATAAAAGGCCCCTAAGGAGGCGGCGAAATGGCCGCCGGCTGAGAAACCGATGACGCCAACGCCATCAACGTCGACATGGTATTCTTCCGCATGGCGCCTTAGATAAGCAATGGCGGCAGACCCCTCCACGAATGGGTAGGGCGGCAAGTATGGGCCGTGATTATAATCGAGCAAAAAGACGTTTATGTCGTAAGCGAGGAAGCGGAGGGTGACGCTTTCGCCTTCGCGAGGGCAGTTATAGCGATAGGCGCCGCCGGGTAGAAGCAATAACGTCTTCCTTCGTCTTCCCTGAGAGAATTCGGCGAAATTATCAGGGCAATAGGAAATGAGTTTGACCGCTTTCCCAAGCATTGGGAATTCATCTTTCAAATCAATCGTTTTGTTGATCATTTCTATCGCTTTAAATTTGTTTTGCGGAGGAACGGGGACCGAATTAGAAACGGCTATTGGTGGCGTTTCCTATATAGAAATTGTAACAAATCGGCTCCTTTTCGTTTTGTTCGTTCTTATAAGTCGGCAAGATCTTCTCTTCCAATTCGGCGATCCGCTCATCATGATTCAAATATTCATTCACGACCCGTTTCGTTTCAAGGAGCCTCTCTTTTAACCCCGCCAAACGGATTTGTCCTATTTCCAAGCCCTGCGGTTTGTTTTCCTTTCGCCAGCGGGCACGGAATTCGATGGCAAACGTGTCTAAAGAAGAGAGACACTCCTCGATTAGTGGCAAAAGGGCGGCGAGGGCTTTCTTATCATCGTTTTGATAGGCGGAGCGTAATCTAACGCCTAAGCATAATTTCTTTGATAACAAAGCGCATAAAGAACTCAAATAAGTAAATAGGTAACCCCATTCCCCAACGCGTTTGGAAGCTTCATAAAGCGCATTGGCGTGCGTGGCGTAGAAGGCCTCATCCTCGAATTCCACCCGGTTATCGAAGAAGCCTAAGAGGGGATCGTTGAAAAGGAAATATTTGCAAGGGTTATTGACCAATGCCTCTTTCGGACTCGAATGCGTCAAGATGTTGGGCGTCTCTAACAATTTGAAATCACTATAGGCATAGCCGAACATCTTCTTAAAATCCTTTTCGATTACGACCGTGTCGGTGACGCCAAGCGCTTGCTCACGGGCGAAGAAGATAGCGCTTAGGGAGGAGAAGATGGAACACTCCGCCCCATCGTCGCCCCATGCCGTTATGATGATTTTCTTGACGCCTTTCTTCCGACATGCCTCGAAAGCGGCCTTACTAACCTCCTCGGCGTAAGTAAGCAAAGGCGCGTAGCCAACCCATGTCCAAACTCCGCCGGCGAAAATGACATCGTCATTGATTTCGCGGTGCAAATCGATCATTTTGTCATACAGAGCCACGTCTTTGTGGTAATAGTCCCAATAAACCTGTTTGACTGGTGGCAACCCTTCGAGTTTCTTCTTGTCCAATTTGGCGTTTAGATCGTAATATTCGCCGCCGCTTCCCAAGCGGAAGAACATATCGGACCACATCATCGGCTCAAAGCCATGCTTGATAGCTATTTCATAAACCTTCTTCAAATGCTCGACGAAGATGTCGGTGCGGTTCTTTAAACCGTACTTATCCTTGTATTTACCTAAACCAAGCATATGGGCTTCGTCCATGCCGATATGGACCTTGCGCGACAAAAAAGCCTTTTCTAAAGAGACGAACATGTTCTCGATCAGTTCATAAGTCCGTTCTTCCCCGACCAGCAAAATATCGTCGATATCATTGATGGGCTTATATTCCTCGTGTTTGAAGATGCAATTGAGGTGGGCGAGGGTTTGGATGCAGGGGATCACTTCGATGTGATGCTCTTCTCCGAAAACGGAAATCTCCCGCAATTCTTCAATCGAATAACGCCCACGGAGGTATCCGAAATACGGTTCGCCAGTCACTTCGTAGGTGTCTTCCGTATAAAGCATGAGGGAGTCATAGCCCATTTTCTCCAACAACAAAATGAGCGAATGAACGTTTTCGACATTCATCACCGCATCGCGGGAACAGTCGACCATCAACGCAAACATCTCGTAGTTTTCCATACGCCACTCCCCAAACCATAGATATAAGACGGCAAAATTATAGCGATGCCCCGCAAGGAAATCACGAGGCATCGTATGGATAAAATTTAGGTGTGAACGAAATGCCGAAATCGTGACGATCCCTTATCGATTCACGAATATGCGTTTGCGCCGATGGTCTATGAATCGCATTGTTTGGTGGTGGGCGTATTATAATGTGGCTTGCATAAAAACCAAAAAGAATGAGAAAGGTATGAAAACGATGGAAGAAGATAAGAAGATGTTTTTGGACGAAACGCCCTACGAGGCGTTATGGGAAGCTTATGAAAGAGGCGATTTGGAAACCTCGTTGGATGACGTTTGTTTCTATTTTTCGGAAGTCGGGGAGAAGGGTTTTGTCGCTTTCCTTCTCGAAGCCGAGCGAAAGAAGCGCCTCGATGACGTCCTTTCTAGCGTCAAGCGCCTTTTGCCTATGGAGATAG
>CAVKTU010000113.1:0-4574 GCA_963659395.1 Holdemanella sp.
AATGAGCGCAATATAAAAAGTTTCGATAAAAAGCCTATTTTGTTTTTTGCGATAGGCTTATTTGCAAAGACGCGCAATTAAAATCAACGGTTTTTACGGGTATGTCGGCCGTTTCCTTCGCGAGGGACTACTTCATGGATCAGCTTCATGATGAAGGCGCAATAGCTGCCGATTTTCAAAGAGAGATGATAGGGCCTTCCTTCGGGGGCGCCTTCCCTCGTGAAGCGATCGCCGCCGCAATATTGGTTCTTGCCGCCATAAACGTCTTTGTCGCTATTGAATAGCTCGCGCCAAAGGCCTTCGTGATAGACGCCGATATCATATGATTCGTAATAATTGGGGGTCATGTTGAAAACAAAGAGGAGGTCGCTATCGCCATAAGTCCTTTCGAATGCGAAGACGCTTTGAAGGTTATTGTCAACCATCGTCCATTGGAAACCGTTTCCCTCATAATCGCCTTTATACATTGCCTCTTCCGAGCGGTAGATGAGATTAAGATCGCGTAGCAAACGCTTGATCGAATCGTGTTTAGGGAAGGCCAATAGATTCCATGGCAAGGAGACGTTCTCGTTCCATTCGTCGAAGGAGGCGAATTCGTTGCCCATGAAATTGAGCTTCTTGCCAGGATGGGCGAATTGATAAAGGAAAAGACTCCTTAGCAATGCGAAGCGCGTCTCGTAATCGCCATACATCTTATTGATAAGCGAGCCTTTGCCGTGCACCACTTCATCATGGGAGAGGGGCAATAAGAAGCGCTCGCTCCAGAAGTAAGCCATCGAGAAGGTGAGTTTGTTATGCTCCCACTTCTTGTATATCGGATCCTTTGAATAATAGGATAAAGTGTCGTTCATCCAGCCGAGGTCCCACTTATAATCGAAGCCAAGGCCTCCTTCCGAGGTCATTTTGGTGACCCCCGAATAATCGGAGCTATCCTCGGCGATCATCATGATGCCGGGATGGGCGGCGTGGATTTTGCCGTTTAGGCGTTTGGCGAATTCGGTGGCGCCATGGTTCTCCCCGTCGTTTTTGTTGCCATTCCAGTAGATGAGATTGGATACGGCATCAAGGCGGATGCCGTCGAAATGGTAATATTCGATGAAATAATTGATGGCGCTCATCAAAAAACTGCGGACGGGGTCTTTGCCTAAGTCGAAAAGGCAAGAGCCCCATGGGGAGATGGCTTTCTTCGGGTCGGCGTATTCATACAAAGGCGAACCGTCGAAGAGGCGGAGGGCGAATTTGTCGTTAGCGAAATGAAGCGGAGCGAAATCCAAAATCGTCCCGATCCCCGCTTGATGGAGGCGGTCGATGAGGCTCATGAGCTGATAGGGATTGCCATAACGGGAATCGACGCTGTAAAAGCCCGTCGCCTGATACCCCCACGAGCCATCGAAGGGATATTGGGTAAGAGGCAGGAATTCGACGTGGGTGAAGCCCATCGAGAGCAGATAAGGGATAAGGCGGTCGGCTATCTCCTCATAAGAGAGGAAGCGTCCATCGTGCTTACCTAGCCACGAGCCCAGATGCATCTCGTAGATCGAAACGGGTTTGTCGAAGGAGGGGCTTCGGCCTTTTAGATACATCTCGTCGTGCCAAGAGAAATTCTCGATATCGAAAAGGCGCGAACACGTAGCGGGACGAAGCTCGCTATAAAAGGCATAGGGATCGGCCTTATCAACATATTCCCCTTGGGCATTGCGGAAATGGAATTTATAAGCCGCGTAATTCAATAGCCCCGGAATGAACAATTCGTAAACGCCGGCGTCGTCGACTTTCCTCATCTTATCGGCGCGGACGTCCCAGCCATTCCATTCACCGATGACGGAGACGTCTTCGGCCAAGGGGGCGTAGAGCCTAAACATCACGCCGTGGACTTGCTTATTCTTGTCGGCGGGATGGGGAAGAGAAAGGAAGTGGGCCCCGAAATAGCGAAAGGCGTCGAGCGATTGCCCCATCAAGAAGTCATAGAGAACGCCATAGGCCATATCGTAATCCCTTTCGTGTTGCCTCAATTATAAAGCAAAGGCGAGGATGTTTAACCCATCAAAACCGAAAAAGCCGAAAAAGAGAAATCCGACATGGCATAAAGGAGAAACGCGGAAAAAGCCCTAACGATAAGATCAGTTAAAGGAAGCAAAAGGGCGGTGTAATCGCAAACGAAAACCGTTTGCGATTGGCGCTAAGCGATAGTCGCTCTTTGATAAAGGGGGCGTAAGCGCTAAAATCTTGGCGATTGAAAGAGGTAAAGATATGTTTAAAGTCATGGCCGTCAACGCCGGCAGCAGTTCCATCAAATACAAGCTTTTCGAGATGCCTGAGGAGCAAGTAATTTGCTCAGGTTTAGTCGAAAGAATCGGGCACGATGACGCTCATTTCCGCATCAAATTCGGCAAAGATAAGCACGACGATTATTTGCCGATCAAGGACCATTCCTTCGGCGTCGAGCTGATCCTTAACGCCCTTACTAAATACGGCATCGTCAAGGATTGGAACGAAATCAAAGCCGTCGGGCACCGCGTCGTCCAAGGCGGCAAATATTTCAATAAAAGCGCCGTCTTTAACGAATACACCGAGGAGAAAGTGACTAAGTTAATCCCCCTCGATCCCTTGCATGCCCCTGCCCATTTGATGGGATATCACGCCTTCAAGAAGGCTTTGCCGAACGCTTTGGCCCTCGCCGTCTTCGACACCGCCTATTTCTGCGATATGGAGGACGAAGACAAACTCTTCCCGATCCCTTATGAATATACGGAGGAATACGACATCCGCCGCTATGGCGCCCATGGCACCTCTCATAATTATCTAGCCCTCAAAGCTCATGAGGATTTCCTTAAAGACAAGAGGGATAGGAAGGTTATCACCTGCCATCTAGGCAGCGGCGCCTCCCTTAGCGCCATCCATAACGAAAAGGCCGTCGCGACCTCGATGGGCCTTACCCCTTTAGGCGGGGTGATGATGGGGACGCGTTCGGGGGATATCGACCCTTCCGTCTTCAATTACCTCTGCGCTTCTTTGAAGCTCGATGCCGAAACCGTTTATGACATCCTTAACAAAAAGAGCGGTTTCCTAGGCGTAAGCGGCGTCTCCAACGACACCCGCGACGTTTTGGAAGCGGCTCAAAAAGGCCATAAACGCTCGCAAATCGCCATTAAATTATGGGCAAGGCGCGTCGCTGATTACATCGGCAGCTATTATGTGCGGCTTGGCGGTTGCGATTTGATCGTCTTCTCGGGCGGCATCGGCGAAAACGCCGCCGATTACCGCGAAGCCGTCTATAACGACATCAAAGACGCCCTTCATCTTAGCCTCGATAAAGAAGCCAATGCCTCGATATACGGCGGAGCCGAAGGGCTTATCAGCACCCCTGATAGTCAGATCCCGATGGTCGTCATCCCCACCGATGAGGAATTGATGATCGCCAAGGATTGCCTTAAGGCTTTGGAAGGAAACCTCTAATATGTCTTTGCCTATAGCGATCAAACAATACGCCAAAGACAGGAAGAAGGAATACCTCTCTTTTTATCGCGCCGTCAAGAAATACGACCGCATCTGCATCTTCCGCCACCTCAAGCCCGATTACGACGCGATGGGTAGCCAAATGGGCCTCTATACCTTCTTGAAGGATAACTTCCCTTCTAAGGAAATCCATTATGTCGGCGATAACCATGTCACCTTCACCCCTCATCTCTTCCCGGAGACGGAGAAATTAACGGATAATTGGTTCGATACGCCCTTTTTAGCCATCGTCGTCGACGTCGGCGATGATGAGCGGATCGCCGATCCGCGGTATAAGAAAGCCTCTTATATCGTTAAAATCGATCACCATCCTTCCAAAAAGGAGATCGCCGATTGCGCGATCGTCGATTTGCATAGCGCCAGCGCGGCCGAACTCGCGACGTCCGCTTTGCTTAATTGGAAAGGCAAAAAGCTAAGCCAAGAAGCCGCCCGTTATTTCTATATCGGCGTCGTCGGCGACAGCGGCCGCTTCCTATATAGCAGCGTCTCCCCGCATACCTTCGCCATCGCGGAATCCCTCATCGAAACCGGCATTTCCATCAACGCCATATATTTGGCGATGTACGAAAAGAAATTGGATGACTTGAAAGTCACCGCCTATGTGCTGAACCACTTCCAAGTCTCACCGCACGGGGTGGCTTATTATTGCTTGGACGAGAAAACGCAAAAGGAGCTCAACATCACTTCCGAACGCGGCAAAGAAAACGTCAATCTATTCTCCAATATCGAGGGCATAAACGCTTGGTGCTCGATCACCGAGGATCCTAACCCCAAAGATTGGTGCTGGCGCATCAGCATCCGCTCCAAGAAGGCGGACATCAGCGGCGTCGCCGCTAAGTGGGAAGGCGGAGGCCATGCCCAGGCTTCGGGAGCCAAAATCAAGGACTTAAGCGAACTCCCCTCCTTCATCCAAGACCTTGATGATCTCTTCGTTAAATAAGGGGTTTTGAAAACCCTCATAAAAAAGGGCTTCTCGGAGTCCTTTTTTCTTTTTTCTAATCGGTGAATAAATTTAAATCATATAAAAATTAAAAATTAATTATCAATTATCATTGCAT